>DASXLG010000305.1 GCA_036496425.1 Terriglobia bacterium
GTAAATCCTCCCGAAAAACGCTCAGAATAACATAACAACGGAAAGCAGGGCTTAGTCACAAAACGTACAAAGGGATTTATTGGAAATTCGAGATTGGAGTTTCGAAATTGGAAATTGTTATCAGAAATCTCCAATTTCGAATCTCCAATCTCGAATTTCCAATAATGGTTTTCCCCCCTTTTGTGTATGATTTGGCAAGCACTTCGGAGGCTATTGATGCGGGTGAAACGTCCTGGTTTCGCGGTTGTAATCGCGCTGCTGATGTCGGTCTGTCTTTTTGCCGAGGAGGGAAAAGAAGGCTCCGTCAACGCCGACGGCACATCCCCTCTGCACTGGGCGGTTCGCGCCGATGACGCGCCGGCCGTCGACCGGTTGCTGCGCTCCGGCGCGGATGCCAAGGCGGCCGATCGTTACGGTGTTACTTCGCTTTATCTTGCGGCCGTGAATGGCAATGCCGCCATCATAGGCAAGCTGCTGGATGCCGGAGCCGATCCGAATTCCAAAGATCCTGCCGGCGAAACAACCCTGATGACCGCTGCTCGTACCGGCACTCCCGACGCGCTGAAGGCGCTGCTTGAGCGCGGCGCGAACGTAAATGCAGTCGATCCGGAGTTCCAGCAGACGGCCCTGATGCTCGCGGTCCGCGAAAACCATCCCGCCGCGGTCCAGTTGCTGATCGAACGCGGCGCCGAACTCAACGCCCACACGCGGAGCGGTGAGACGCCGGCTTTCCGTCCGCCATGCAAAGGCACGGGCTGCGGCTCCGAAGGCGTGGGAATCAATCGCGGCGGCCTGCCCGACCGGGGCATCCGGGCCGCGATAACCGGCGGGTTGACCTCCTTATTATATGCCGCGCGCGACGGCCGTCCTGAAGCCGCCCGCCTGCTCGTCGATGCGCACGCCGACGTGAATCTGGCCGACCCCAACGGGATCAGCCCTCTGTTGATGTCCATTATGAACGGGCACCTCGACGTCGCCCGCTTCCTGCTCGATCACGGCGCCGGTATCGAGACCGCCGATTTCTGGGGACGCACACCGCTCTGGGCCGCCGTCGATCTCCGCAATATGGAACTCGATCATGGGAACGACGTTGGCGTGGACCGCGCGCCTGTCATCGATTTCATCAAACTACTCGTCGACCGCGGCGCGAACGTCAACGTGCGAACGAAAGAGGTTCCTCCCGGCAGGCGCTGGCTCTACTCCTTGGGCGATGTTTCCTGGGTCGATATGACCGGACAAACGCCGTTCCTGCGCGCCGCCCTCTCCGGCGACGCGATCACCATGCGATTCCTGCTCGATCACGGCGCCGATCCCAACCTCGCAACACTCGGTGGCACCACGCCGCTCATGGCCGCCGCCGGCGTGAACTGGACCGTCGCGCAGACCTATACCGTCTCGAAAGAATCGCTGCTCGAAGCCGTGAAGATCTGCCTCGAGAAAGGCGCCGACGTCAACGCCACCAACTCGATGGGGCTTACCGCCGTCATGGGTGCTGCCAATCGGGGATCCGACGACATCATTAAATTCCTTGCCGAGCACGGCGCCAGGGTCGACGTGAAAGACGCGTCCGGCCGCACAGCCGTCACCTGGGCTGAAGGCGTCTTCCTCGCCTCCGTCGGCGCGGAACGCAAACCCACAACGGTCGCGCTGCTTCAACAACTCATGGGAAACGGTAAATGACGAGAAGCGCATTCTTGTGCCTCTTGTGCTTCTTGTGTTCCTTCCCCCTGCTGCTGCAGGCTCAGGACCGCGCGTTCCTGAACCAGTACTGCACCACGTGCCATAACGAGAAGACGAAAACCGCCGGCCTGATGCTCGACAAGCTCGACGTCGATCATCCCGGAGAGAGCGCCGCGACCTGGGAAAAAGTCGTCCGCAAACTCCGGGCCGGAATGATGCCGCCCAGCGGCGTCCGCCGTCCGGAACGCGGGTCGATCGACGCCTTTACTTCCAGCGTCGAAGCGAAACTCGATCGGGCTGCGGCGGCCAGACCGAATCCGGGTACCACGGCGCTGCATCGCCTGAACCGCACGGAGTACGGCAACGCCGTTCGCGATTTGCTCGATCTTCCCATCGACGCGGCCACGCTGCTTCCCGCCGACGATTCCAGCGAAGGGTTCGACAATGTTGCCGACGTCCTCGGAATGTCCCCCCAGCTCGTTCAGTCTTACATCTCGGCCTCGTCGAAGATCAGCCGGCTCGCGGTGGGCGATACCGAGATCAGCGCGGACAAGGCGACCTATCGTGTACCGCGCGGCCTCGTCCAGACCGACCATATTGAAGGTCTTCCACTTGGCACCCGAGGCGGACTCCGGATCCATCATGTCTTTCCGCTCGACGGCGAATACGACTTCCGGATCGCCCGCACCGGCGTCGGCGTCGCCCAGACCAGCGTCGGCGGCGATGAAGAACTCGAGATCACCGTCAACGGCGCCCGCGCCTATGTCGTTACGCGGAGCAGCCCGCGCGACATCCGGCTCGCGTTGAAAGCAGGGCCGCAGGATATCGGTGTAGCGGTCATCCGGAAAAAGAACGTTCAGGGCGTGGACGATTTATACGACGTCTTCTCGGCGACCGTCGGTGTTTCCAACGTTTCGATCACCGGACCGTTCAATCCCGCGGGCTCCGGCGACACGCCCAGCCGCCGCCGCATTTTCGTCTGCCATCCGGCAACGCCGGCCCAGGAAGTTCCCTGCGCCAACCAGATCATGAAAACGCTGGCGCGCCGCGCGTTCCGGCAGCCGTTCGACGATTCGGATGTGACGATGGAAACGCTTATGGGCTTTTACCAGGACGGCAGAAAACTCGGCGGCTTCGAAAAAGGCATCGAGTACGCCGTGGCGCGGATTCTGGTCGATCCTCGATTCCTGTACCGGTTCGAACGCGAGCCTGCCAACGTTGCTCCCGGCGCCACCTATCGCGTCGGAAATTTCGAGCTGGCGTCGCGGCTGTCATTCTTCCTGTGGAGCAGTGTTCCCGATGACGAGTTACTCGACGTGGCTGCCCGCGGCAAGTTGTCGGATGCGGCCGAACTTGAACGTCAGGTCCGGCGCATGCTCGCCGATCCGAAAGCGGAATCGCTGGTGACCAATTTTGCGAGCCAGTGGCTGCACCTGGAACAGCTCAAAACTGCGAAACCCGATATCGGGGATTTCGATGAGAATCTTCGCCAGTCGTTCCGGCGTGAAACCGAAATGCTGTTCGAGACGATCCTTCGCGAGGACCGCAGCATCCTCGATGTCCTCAATGCCGATTACACCTTCGTCGACGAACGGCTGGCGCGCCACTATGGAATTCCCAATATCAAAGGAAGTCAGTTCCGCCGCGTCACACTGAAGGCCGATAACGCCCGCCGGGGCTTCCTGGGGCAGGGAAGTTTCCTGCTCGTGACGTCGGCCGCGAATCGAACCTCGCCGGTGACCCGCGGCAAGTGGATTCTCGAAAATGTTCTGGATGTGCAGGCGCCGGCCGTGCCGGCAAGCGTTCCACCCCTAAAGGAAAACAGCGACCGCACCGACGGCAAAGTGCTTTCGATGCGCGAGCGCATGGAAGAACATCGTTCGAATCCGAGTTGCGCGTCCTGTCACAAAATCATGGACCCGCTCGGTTTCGCACTGGAAAATTTCGATCTCACCGGCAAATGGCGTGATGCGGACGGCAAAACACCCGTCGATGCATCCGGCGTCCTTGTTGACGGGACCAAACTGGACGGTCCGGCGAGCCTTCGCGCCGCCCTGTTGAGCCGGTCCGACACATTTATCAGTTCCGCGACGCAGAAGCTGATGACCTATGCGCTGGGCCGAGCGGTTCAGTATTACGATATGCCGGCCGTTCGCTCGGTCATGCGTGATGCCGCGCCAAAGGATTACCGTTTTTCGTCGCTCGTCATGGGTATCGTGAAGAGCGCACCGTTTCAAATGAGAGTGAAGGGGAAAGCCGCTAGTTCGCAGGCGAACTAGCGGCTTCCCGACAGGAGGCTTGATGTTCATTACAAAGAAACATCTGTCCCGCAGAACATTTCTTCGCGGCGCCGGCGTCACCGTCGCATTGCCGTTTCTGGAATCCATGCTGCCGGCGCAGACGCCGCTGGCGAGGTCCGCGGCGATGCCGAAACCACGGCTGTCCTGCATCTACATTCCGCATGGCGCGACGATGGATCACTGGACGCCCGCGGTGGAAGGCAAGGGCTTCGAGTTCACCGAAATTCTCAAGCCGCTCGAGCCGTACCGGGACTACGTCAACGTGATCACCGGCCTCTGTCATCCGCAGGCCGGACCGACCGACGGCGAAGACAGCGGCGGCGCCCTCGATCACAACCGCGCCGTGGCCGTATTTCTTACCGGCTCGCATCCGAAGAAAGGCGCGCAGTCCCGCGTCGGCGTCTCGCTGGATCAGTTGATCGCGGAGAAAACCGGCCAGGATACGCCGCTGCCGTCGATTGAACTCTCGATCGAGGAGTCCACTCTCAGCAGTGATGCCGGATTCAGCGGCGCCTATCGCAACACCGTCGCCTGGAAGTCGCCGACCGTGCCGCTTCCGATGGAGAACAGCCCGCAAATCGTTTTTGAGCGGCTATTCGGCGATGGCAGCACCGACGCCGAACGGCGCGCGCGCCGCGAACAGTCGATCAGCCTGCTCGATTCCGTGACGAAGCAGGTCGCCGGACTCCAGAAGGAACTGCCTCCATCCGATCGCGCCCGGCTCGATCAATATCTCGAAGAAGTCCGCGAGATCGAGCGCCGTATCCAGAAAGCCGCGCAACAGACGAAGCCGGATGTCGCACTGCCCGAAGCTCCGGTCGGCATACCCGACGATTTCGAAGAACACCTCAAGCTCATGTTCGACCTGCAGGTCCTCGCCTGGCAGGCCGGGATCACACGTGTCTCGACGCTGCTGTATTCGCACGAAACCAGCGGAACCGTTTATCCGAAGAGCGGTATTCGAGACGGCTTCCATAACGCGTCGCACCACTCGAACAATCGGAAGAATATGGATCAGTTTGCGGTTCTGAACCGGTATCACGTGAACACGCTGACCTATTTCTTCGACAAACTGAAGAAGACTCCGGACGGCGACGGCTCACTGCTTGATCATTCGCTGGTTCTCTACGGCAGCACTTTGAGCGACGGCAACCAGCACAATCACGATCCGTTGCCCGTCTTCCTGGTGGGCGGAGCGTCGGGACAGATTCAGGGCGGACGCCACATCAAAGTCGCGCCGCATACGCCGATGGCAAATCTCCTGCTCGCTGTGTTGAATAAATTCGGTGTTCAGCAGGACAAGTTCGGCGACAGCACCGGCATCGTGGCACTCTGATCCGAAGGCAGGGGAAATTAGCCACAAAAGGCACAAACTGATTTTTTGTGCCTTTTGTGGCTAATCTTATTTCTTCACTCCGGCGAGCATTACCGGTGTGTCGGTGTAATCCTCCAGCACCAGCGATTTTGCAGCTTCATCGGTGACGACTTTCGTGGTCAACGATGTCTTTCCTTCGCCGACGCCCTTCGCATCGAATCTCAGCTCCACGACAGTGAAGTCATAATTCGTCGGAGCCGCTTTTCCCGTCGGCTTCCAGGAATTCGTGTATCCGCCCAGCCGCCGGTCGGTGACGAGGATGACGCGTTCGCCGCCGTCCGAGAAGGGGATCTTGTAGGCGTACTTGAGCGAGTATCCGACCACTTCGTCGGTCCAGATGTAGCCGACGGTCGGCGCTTTTTCGATCGCGGCGGTCAAGTTCGAGATCGGATCTGCGGGCTTGGCCGGCGCCGCATTTCCCCCTCCGCGTCCACCGCGTCCGCCGGCTCCGCCACGCGCGCCTCGGCCTGCCGCAGCCGATCCCGATCCTGCGCCGGCGCCCCGTCCAGCCGCCGCCGCTGGAGCGCTTCCGCCACCCGCGGCACCGCCGCGGCCTCGGGCCGCCGGAGCCGGCGCCAGCGACGGATCGAGCTCGCCGACCAGCGCGAGCCGCTCCGCGTCGGTCGACCAGCGAAGAATATTGATTTTTACAGGTGTCCCCGCATCACTGACGTTCGCGGACTTGGCCGTAAAATTAATTGTGGCCGTCGCGGTGTTCGTTCCACCCGCCGCCGCCGCCGGTTTTTGCGCAGGTCCCTGCTGCGCGTATGCGGTAATCAGGCAAAATAGCGCCCCTGCTCCGACCAGCATCACCTTGGATTTCATGGGTATTCTCCTAGAATATTTCGGGCCGAAGTATTCCACAGACTGCCCGCGTTGAGCAAAAAAAATACGGCCCCCCTCGGTCAATCGATAATCCTGCGATCGATTATCAGAATCAGGTTGACCATTTCGCCGTCGTTATATATAAGTTTCTTGAAACAAAGCGTTTTTTTAAACGGGTTGAAGATGAACAAAAAAGTTCTCCCAATTGGTGCGGCGTTGCTATCCGGTCTGGTTCTGTTCGGACAAACCACGCCAACCCGCGCGCCAATCTCTGCGCCAACCGCCGAGACCGTGGCGGCGAAGCGCGCGCTGCTCGATCAATATTGTGTGACATGTCACAATGACAAAACGAAACGCGCCAATCTGACGCTCGAAAAGCTCGATCTGGCCACGGCCGGCGATCACGCCGAACTGTGGGAGAAAGTCATCCGCAAGCTTCGCGCCGGCGTCATGCCTCCCCCCGGAGTGCGCCGCCCGCCGTTGAAGGAATATGAAGGACTGCGCGATTTTCTGGAATCCGAAGTCGACCGGAAAGCCCTGGGCCGCACCAATCCCGGTTCCGTGATTCTGCATCGTCTCAATCGTACCGAATACGCCAACGTCATCCATGACCTGCTCGACATCGATATCGATCCGGCCGCTTATCTGCCGTCGGACGATGCCGCACGCGGCTTCGATAATGTCGCAGGTTCGCTGACGATTTCTCCGACCCTGCTCGAAGCGTACACGACCGCGGCGACGCGCATTGCCCGCATGGCCGTCGGCTATTGGAAGTCCCCGGCATCCGCGAGTTATATCGCGCCGGGCGACACCTCTCAGAACGAGCACATCGAAGGTCTGCCGTTCGGCACACGCGGCGGCCTGCTGGTCACCCACAACTTTCCGGCCGACGGCGAGTACAAGTTCGAGGTGCAGAACTTCGGTCTCGGCAAATACAACCCCGGCGAGAAAATCGAGATCCTGATCGACAACGAGCGCGTGGATGTCTTCGACTATGTCGGCGTTGGGCTCAGCCAGGGCATGCAGGCCGATAATGACGGCGCCATCGAGTTGACGGTTCCGATCAGGGCCGGCTCCCACAAAGTCGGAGTGACGTTCCTGGCAACGAACTACCGGCCGACACTCGATCTCATCAAGCAGTACGAACGGAAGTCGCTCGAGAACAACAGCATCCCGCAACTGCAGTACTATCCCGCGATCGGTTTCCTGAGAATTCAGGGACCATTTGAAGCATCGCGTCCGGAAAATTCGCGCAGCATGCGCAAACTCCTGATCTGTCATCCCGCTACAGCGGCTCAGGAAGAACCCTGCGCGAAACAGGTTCTCACGGCGCTGGCGCGGCGCGCGTTCCGCCGGCCCATTGACGCCCAGGACATGGAATCGCTGATGAGTTTTTACGACGATGGACGCAAGGCCGGAACCTTTGAGGACGGCATCGAACTGGCGCTTCGCCGCGTGCTGACCAGTCCTCAGTTCCTGGTGCGCGCGGAGAAGGAACCGGTCAATCTTGCCGTCGGCAAAGCGTACCGGATCAGCGATCTGGAACTGGCCAGCCGCCTGTCGTTCTTCCTCTGGAGCAGCATCCCGGACGATCAGTTGATCAACCTGGCGGCGCAGAACAGGCTCAGCAATCCCGTCGTCCTCGAACAGCAGGTCAAGCGGATGCTGGCCGATCCGAAGTCCGAAGCGCTGGTCACGAACTTCGCCGATCAATTGCTGTATCTGCGGAACCTGGCCGCGACTTCTCCCGATGGCGTCCACTATCCGGATTGGGACGACGAGTTGAGAAAGGGCTTCCGCCGCGAAACGGAACTGCTCTTTGAAAGCGTCATGCACGAGGACCGCAACGTGGTCGATCTTCTGACCGCGAACTACACCTTCGTGAACGAGCGGCTCGCCAAACACTACGGCATTCCGAATATCTACGGTGGGCAGTTCCGCCGTGTGACCCTCGGTCCCGATATGGACTATCGCAGGGGGCTGCTGGGGCAGGGAAGTTTCCTGTCGGTCACTTGGGTTCAGAATTTTCGGACCTCGCCGGTCAAGCGCGGCGTCTGGGTTCTCGAAAATATTCTCGGCACGCCGCCGCCGGAACCGCCGCCCAACGTTCCTCCGCTCGAGGACAGCGTCGCCGGCGCCGACCATATCCTCACCTTGCGCGAACAGATGACCATTCATCGCAAGAACGAGCCCTGCGCGAGCTGTCACAAGCTGATGGACCCGATCGGTTTTGCGCTCGAGAATTTCGATGCCGACGGCAAGTGGCGCACCAGGCAGGGTGGCGACGGAGGCGTTCCGATCGACGCGACCTCCGAGCTGTGGGATGGCACGAAAGTCAACGGACCTTCGGAGCTGCGGCAGCACCTGCTGTACTACTCACCGCAGTTCGTCCGCATGATCACTGAGAAGATGATGACGTTTGCGATCGGCCGCGGCGTCGAATACTACGACATGCCCGTGATCCGGCAGATCGTCCGGGATGCGGACAAGAACAACGACAGGTTTTCCTCGATCCTGATGGGGATCGTCAAGAGCGCCCCATTCCAGATGAGGACAAAAGCAGCAGAGAACGCAGCAAATTAACCTCCGGAAAAGGAGCCAGTAATGTTCATCACAAAGAAGCACATTCCTCGCCGCACATTTTTGCGTGGTATCGGCACAACGTTGGCCCTGCCCTTTCTCGAGTCCATGGTCTCGGCCCAGACGCCTCTGAGTAAGACCGCAGCGGCTCCGGGCTCCGTCAGACGCTTTCTTGGAATCTGGCATCCGCATGGCGCGGCGCCCGGCTACTGGAGTCCGCTGCAGGACGGGAAGGACTTCGAGTTCTCCTTCATCACCAAGCCGCTCGAGCCCTTCCGCGATCACGTCACGCTGATCAGCGGCCTGGACATGAACGAATCGTTCGCGACCGAGGAAGAACCCGGCGGCGACCACGCCAAAGGCGCGGCGCTCCTTTCGGGCGCGCGGCCCCGGCGAAACGCAGTGAGCCCCTACCTGGGCGTCACGATCGATCAGCTGATCGCGGAAAAGTACGGACACGATACCATTCTGTCCTCGATCCAGCTCGGTGTCGAAGACACCACGAACTTTGGCAACTGCAACTGGGGATACAGCTGCGCCTACACCAACTCGATATCCTGGCCTAACGCGACCACGCCGCTGCCGACCGAAATCAATCCGCGCGTCGCCTTCGAACGGATGTTCGGCGACGGCACGAATACCGAAGAACGCCTCAAAGGCCGAAAAGAGAATGCCAGCATCCTCGACTCCGTCACTCACGAACTCGGCGCTTTCAAAAAGGGCCTCGGTCCCGGCGATCGCACGCGCGTCGACAACTATACGGACAACATCCGCGAACTCGAACGGCGTATCAATATCGCGATGAACCGCTCGATCAAAGAGCCGAGCAAGGAGATTCCGTTCGGCATCCCCGAAAGCAACAACGCGCATTTCGAACTGATGTATGACCTCCTGGCGCTCGCCTTCGAGGGAGACATCACGCGCTCTGCGACGTTCATGTTGGGCCGCGATCTGTCCGGCTCAAGCTTCCCGGAAAGCGGTTTCAACGGCGGCTGGCACGGATCTTCGCACCATGGAGACAAGCCCGAGAACGTTGCCAATTACGCCAAGATGAACCGGTACCACGTGCAGCACCTCGCGAACTTCCTGACCAAGATCAAGAACACGCCGGAGGGCGACGGTACCGTGCTCGATCACATCCTGATCTACAAGGGCAGCAATATGGGCAATTCGCATCGCCACGCGCATATAAAAGTCCCGGTGATCCTGGTCGGCGGTATCGACGGCACGTTTAAAGGAAACCGTCATATCGTGTTTCCGGACGACACGCAGAAGACATCGAACATGCTGCTCAGTGTTCTGCATTTGTTCGGTATCCAGCGGGACAGCATCGGTCAAAGTTCAGGACCTCTGCCCGGCCTCGCTTAAAGAAGGATCACGGAATGAGGTCTACGATCGCGATCGGTATGTTCCTTGGCCTGGCGAGTGTCTGGGCCGCCACGCCCGCGGCCGCGCAACGGGGCGCCACGCGGCCTCGCGTGCAGATGCCGGATGGGCCGGTACGTCAAATCATCCGGAAAAACTGCACGGCCTGCCACGGCATCGACGATTACGCGTTTTATTCGCTCGACCGGCCGGCCTGGGAAAAGCTGATCGACAGCAAACATAAGACGGGCGATCTTTCGATAGCCGACAAAGATCGCTCACTGCTGCTCGACTGGATCGTCAGCAAGTTCGGACCGGAGACCAAACCGTTCCCCCGGACCTACGTCGCTCCGGAAATCACCAAATTCTTTTCCGATCCCGAAGCCACGCGCCTCCTCGACCGCGCCTGCACGTCCTGCCATGACTCCGACCGGATCAACAAGGAACGCCGCACCGAAGAAGGCTGGCGCGTCCTGGCCGTGGATATGCGGGAAAGAGGAGCCGTGCTGTCGGATGAGGAACTTGAGCAGTTGGTGGAGTGGCTGGGGCGAGTTAAAGGGACCAATCAAAGCCAATAGTTACATCTATTGGAAATTGCATCATTAGAAGTTTCTTCAGTTCTAAATTTGAAATGCAGAAACTTCTAATGATGCAACTTGCAATAGAATCAAATTAACTGCCCTGCCGCTTCACTCCCTTGAAAACCACCGGTAGCGCTCCGTATCCATCCAGCGCAATGGTCTTCGCCTGGCCGTCCACCATCACTTTCCCGGAGACTGGTCCTTTGCCTTCACCCTCGCCTTTGGCATTCAGGTGGAGTTCGATGACTGAGAACTTGTAGTCCGGAGTGGCGGGCGCCGAGGGCGCCGGCTTCCACAGGTTGCTCCACTCGCCGACGCGCCGCTCGGTGGCCAGAATGATGCGTTCGCCGCCGTCCGGCTGCGGCAGCCGGTAGGCGTATTTGATGGAGTAGCCGACGTTTTCGGATGTCCACAGGATGCCGACTGTCGGCGCTTTCTTGATCGCTGCCGCCAGCGAGCCTTCCGGCGTCTGTCCGGAGCCCGCGTCCGCGGCCGGTCCACCGCGGGCTCCGCCTCTGCCGAAGCGGAAAGCGGGATTATCGGCGTCCGGGGCATCGGGATCCGCCGGGACCGCCGCTGCCGGGGCTGCGGCGCCGGCGCCACGCGCGCCACGGCCTCCGCGGCCGGACCCGGCGCCGCCGCGGGCTCCGCGTCCGCGGCCCTGCGCTGCCGCCGCAGGACGTGGTGCGGTCAGGCTCCATGCCTCTACGAAGGTGTTGCGTTCGGCATCCGTCGACCAGTTCGTCAGATTGATTTTGACCGGCTCACCCGCCCCGCTGACGTTTTCAGTGGTCGCGGTGAAGTGGACATCGGCCGCCGGAGCCTGCGCGCCGAAAGCGATGAAACCCAGCGTAATGATTCCCAGCAATTGCAGGGATCGTATGACTCTATGCCGCATGAAAACCTCGCCTTATTTCTTATCCTTCATTTCTTATCCTTCGCGGCGTCCTTATTCCCGAGGCCGCCGGTGACGCCGTCCACCTGATACCCGGTCTGGATCTTCCGGACCAGCTGGATCTGTGCCGGCGTCGCGGTCTTGGGATCCACGTTCGCGGTGGAGCAGGTAAATCCGCGCAGTGTGCATTCGGACGTCGTGTGCTTGATACCGCGTTCTTTCATCACGCGGGTCATCAGCTTCACCGCATCCTCGTTGAATACGATGGCGTTGTTCGGCCGGAACGTCCCGACACCGATCGCGTAATCGACCGGCATCAATGGCTCGATGCTCGACCCGAACGCGCCGTCATTCTTCTTGCCCAGATCATAGGCTCCAAGATCGGCGCCCTTATCGATCAGCCATTGAATGATCGGAACGTCGCCGAGGTTCGCGGCGACCATCAACGGCGTGATGCCGTAGTTGTCGGCGGCATTGACATCCTGTCCGAGGTTGATCAGCACTTTGACGGTTTCGAGTCTCTCCGCCGGTGTGCGTCCTTTGCTGTAGCCTGGGATGAACCCGGTTCCACAAGCGGCCATCAGGACGGTTTCCTCGTCCTTGGACACGATCTTCGTATCGGCGCCGTGATCGACAAGCAGTTTCACGAGTTCGACATCGCCCGAGAAGGCAGCGCGCATCACGGCCGTGGCGAATACGATCCGGGGCGTGCCGTCACGCATGCGGGCGCGCGGCGTATTGTTGACGACGAAATTCACGTTGGCGCCGGCATCGAGAAGTTTCCGGATCAGCGGCATCGGATCCGTCGTCACCACCCACGGGAAGTTCGGCGCCGTTTCCATGTTGCGGCGGTCCACGGCCCAGAACAGCGGCGTGAAGTTCTGCGAATCGGGTTGATTGACGTTGGCGTGGTTATCGATGAGGAACGAAGCGACGTCGTAACCGCCATTGAAGATGGCCAGCCCTAAAGCGTCTTTTCCGTCTCCATCTCTCACATTGACTTCGGCGCCGGCAGCCACCAGCATCTTCGCGGATTCGAGGTCTCCTTCACGGGCCGCAAACATCAACGGAGACAGAAATCCGCTGGCATTCTGCTCGGCCGGCTGGTTCGCCGCTGAAGCCACCGGTGTGGCGCCTTCGAATCCCCGGCCGGTGGCGGAGGGAACGAACTTCGTGCGGGTATTCACATTGGCGCCGTGGTCGATCAGCATCCGGATCACCGGGTGGTTGCTTTCGGCCACAGCCCACATGAGAGCTGTGGTGTCGCCCCAGGTTTCCTTCGCGTCGACCAGCGCGCCATTGTCGAGCAGTGCCTTGACGGCGTCCGGTTTGCCGGTCCGCGCGGCCATCATTAGCGCGGTGTCTCCGGAAGGCGTCAATGGAGTATTCACGTTGGCGCCGGCCTTGATCAGCTTTGCCAGCATCGCCGCGTTACCGTTCTGAGCAGCCAGCTGCAGAGGCATGACGCCATCGCGATTCGCCATTGAAACATTGGCGCCCGCGCGGAGCAGCAGATCCGCCGTCTCCAGGTCGTCGGCGCGAACGGCCCAGTGCAGCGCCGTCGTCCCGTCCACTTGCGGCGCGTTGACGTCGGCTTTTTTCTGCAACAGGGACCGGACGGCCTCTTTGTTGCCGCGCATCGCTGCGTCGGCCACGTCGCTGCTTGCCGCGCAAAGATTGACAGCAGTCAGAACTGCAATCACAACACACCCGAGTATGTACCGGATATTCATTTTGGGGCTCCTGCGAGGCAATATACTTCAATCGATTGTCGGAGACAAGATTACCTGTAGGCGCGGTGTATAAAGACGGCGAAATGACTCGTTATTTTGATGGCAGCGCGTAGCATGGTATAAGTTCGGCCTCAGACAATCACTCGATTCGTTGTTTCGCAAACAGGGAAATCCATTTCTCGATCACGGAGGTTTAGCGCGATGCGAAAACATTATCGCTCGTTCCTATCGTTGCTCTTGCCAGCCGTTTTAATCCTCAGCGGATATGCCGTCGTTAAGGCTCAGCAAGAAAGTTCTTCGGCGGTCAAAGGGGGGCGCTGGTCTGATCCAGCCACCTGGTCTGACAGGAAGGTACCAGCCAAAGACGACGCAGTCACCATTGGCAGAGACATGGAAGTTGTCCTCGACGTCAGTCCGGCGCCGCTGCGCAGTTTAACGATCAACGGCAAACTGAGCTTCGCGGATAACAAGGATCTTGAACTGACCACAGAGTGGATCATGTTACACGGGGAGTTGGAGATTGGTAGTGAAGCCAAGCCCCACACGCGCAATGCGACAATTACCCTGACCAATAACGTCCCGGGTGAAGACATCGAAACAATGGGTGACCGCGGGATCATGATCATGGGCGGAACCCTGAGCCTGCACGGTACTCAGAAAAACTCCTGGACCAAGCTGACAAAAACAGCCGCCGCGGGTGGCACCTCAATAGAAGTCTTGAATGCCGCTGGCTGGAAAAAAGGTGACGCGATTGTTCTCGCGTCAACGGATTTCGATCCCCACCAGGCAGAGAGACGAACCATCTCCGGCATCTCTGGAAAAGTGATTACGCTGGATCAGAAACTCGAGTATATGCACTACGGTCAAGTCACCTTCGGCGTGGATGAGCGTGGTGAAGTCGGTATGCTCACACGCAATATTAAAATCCAGGCTTCAGCTGACGCAGAAACCTCATTCAGTGGCGGGCATGTGATGGCGATGGCCGGGTCAACAATGCAGGTCTCTGGTGTCGAGTTTTTTAGAATGGGTCAGCACGAGAACCTTGCGAGGTATCCGATCCATTGGCATCTGGTTGGCGATACGCAGGGGCAATACATTGAGAATTCTGCGATTCACGACACCTACAGCCGCTGTGTGACGGTACATGGTACGAACAATGTGCGGGTTGAGAACAATGTGGCGTACAACAACGTCGGTCACTGCTACTTCCTCGAAGATGGCGTGGAACACGGGAACCAGTACATTTCCAACCTGGGGATGCTGACCAAGTGCCATCCCACCCGGCCCTGTAATCCGACAAATGCAATTAACGGCTCAGGGGCAGGTCAAAATGCCACCGACCAGTTGATTCCTTCCGACAACACGGCGTCCACCTTCTGGATCACGAACCCCGACAATACTTACCGCGGGAATGTGTCCGCAGGTTCTGAGGCAACAGGCTTCTGGATGGCTTTCCCAGAACATCCAACGGGTAAGTTTGAAGGCACAGAGGTCAGTAAGGCTACCTGGCCCCGTCGGATGCA
>DASXLG010000306.1 GCA_036496425.1 Terriglobia bacterium
CCATTACGAAACAGTCCGACAGCGTAAGGATGGAAGCCCGGTTCCGATATCGCTGACGGTATCACCCCTGTTCGGCGAGAATAATATGGTCGTTGGGGCGTCCAAGATCGCGCGGGATATCAGCGAGCACCGGGCGGCAGATCTTGCGGCCAAGCGGCTGGCTGCCGTGATTGCGTCGTCTGATGACGCCATCGTGTCCAAGGACCTGAACGGCACCATCATGTCCTGGAACCGGAGCGCGGAGCGGATTTTCGGTTATACGGCGCAGGAAGCGATCGGCCGGTCGATCCGCATCGTCATTCCGGACGACCTTCAATCGGAAGAAGACATGGTCCTGGCCCGCATCCGGGCCGGCCAGTCCGTCAATCACTATGAAACGCGCCGCCTCCGTAAGGACGGCACGCAAGTTCTGATCTCACTCACGGTATCGCCCATTGTGGACGACTCCGGGCAGGTGATCGGCGCCTCCAAAATCGCCCGGGATATCAGCGAACAATCGCGGCTGCGCGCTTTGGCGGAAGAGCAGGGCGCGATTGCGCGGCAACTCGGCGAGTTCGGCGCAACAGTCGCCGCATCTCTCGACAAAGACACGATCGCTCAACAGGCGACCGATGCGGCTACAAAACTGACGAAGGCACAATTCGGCGCGTTCTTCTACAACGTCATCGACCGCCAGTCGGGCGCATCCTATCTGCTGCATACGGTGTCCGGAGTCGACAAGTCCGCATTCGAAAAATTTCCGCAACCGAGAGCCACGGAAATCTTCGGGCCGACGTTTCGCGGCGAGCATTCTATCCGCCTTGCGGACGTTACAAACGATCCGCGCTACGGCAAGAACGCTCCCTATAACGGCATGCCGCCGGGGCATTTGCCGGTACGCAGCTATCTCGCAGTTCCGGTAAAAACGGCGTCCGGACAAGTGCTCGGCGGGCTGTTTTTCGGCCACTCCCGGGCGGGCGTTTTTACCGAACAGCACGAGCGGATCGCGATTGGTATCGCGTCGTGGGTTGCAGTTGCCCTGCAGAACGCCCAGCTGTATTCGGACGTGCGCGAGGCGGACCGCATCAAAGACGAATTCCTGGCCGTTCTTTCCCACGAGTTGCGGACGCCGCTGAGCTCGATTTTAGGTTATGCGCGAATGCTGCGTGGCGGCCTGATCAGCGGCGAAAAAGCGGCGCGCGGACTGGAAGTACTGGAGCGTAATGCCGGATCGCTGAGCCAGATCGTCGACGACGTTCTGGACATCTCGCGCATTGTCACAGGCAAGCTGCGTCTGGATGTGCAGACCGTTGAACTCCCCATCGTCGTGCATAACGCCGTTTCGTCCCTTCAACCTGCCGCCGATTCGCGGCAGGTGCGTCTCCAGACGATTATCGACCCGCGAGTCGGGCCGGTATCCGGGGATCCCGATCGTCTCCAGCAGGTCGTCTGGAATCTCTTGTCGAATGCCGTGAAGTTCACGCCCAAAGAGGGCCGGGTCCAGGTGCGAGTCGAAAGAGTCAATTCGCATGTCGAAATCGTCATCAGCGACACCGGCATCGGCATTCGCCCGGATTTTCTCCCCTATGTTTTTGAACGATTCCGTCAGGCCGATTCCAGCATCACCCGAAAAGCAGGCGGCCTTGGCCTGGGCCTCTCGATCGTTAGAAATATTATTGAAATGCACGGCGGTTCGGTGAAAGTGGAGAGCGCCGGCGAGGGACAGGGTTCGACCTTCCGCGTGCGATTGCCACTGATGATCGTGCATACGGCCCCCGCACGCGAATCTCGTGAGCATCCGCGGACGGAAACGATGGCGCCTCTTTCAGGCCTCGCGGACCTCACGAACGTTCACGTCCTGGCCATCGACGATGAGCCGGACGCGCTCAACCTGCTTCGTAGCGTGCTGGAGGCTGCAGGCGCCAGAGTCACGACGCGCGCAAATGCAGTTGGCGCACTGGAGGAACTGGCCGGATTACGTCCCGACGCACTTGTGGTGGATCTGGGAATGCCCGAAATGGACGGCTTCGAGTTCATCACTCGAGTCCGTGCGTCGTCCAATCCCGATGTTCGCGAAATTCCAGCCGCGGCTCTGACGGCGTTTGCGCGATCCGAGGATCGGACGAAAGCGCTCCAGCGCGGCTTCGAAATGCATCTGGCAAAACCCGTCGATCCCGGCGAATTGGCCGCATCCGTCGCCACGCTGGTCCGCCGCCGCGGACGGGGGTCAGGGCCCGCTTGAGAGCGTTCCCGCGCCGCAAGGCCTCGGGCCCGGCGTCAATTCAGGCGGGATCTCCGTGAGCCATCCTTGAAAGCCACGCTCCCGATCAGGGAATAACATCGGCAAGCCTCGGCCAGGAGCCGTCGCGATGAAACAATCGTAATCGATCCCTTCGTATAGCGGATCAATCCGGCATCTTGCAAGGCGGCAGCTGCGACGGAAATGCTGGCCCGCCGGGTGCCAAGGACGTTTGCAATCACATCGTGGGTGAACGGAAGCGTGCGCGATCGGCTCCGGTACTGCATGGTCAACAGCCAGCGGCACAGGCGCTGCTCAACGGTATGGGTGCTATTGCATAAACCGATTTGAGCCGCTTGTATAACGAGC
>DASXLG010000307.1 GCA_036496425.1 Terriglobia bacterium
CTGGCGCGATGTTTTGTAAGCAGGCGCGATGTTTTTTAAGCAGGCGCGATGTTTTGTAAGCAGGCGCGATGTTTTGTAAGCAGGCGCGATGTTTTGTAAGCAGGCGCGTTGTTTTATTAGCAGGCGCGATGTTTTGTTGGCCGGCGCGATGTTTTGTTGGCAGGCGCGATGTTTTATTAGCGGGCGCGTGCGCATATATATAAGGTAGGGCCTCCGCATCCCCAGGTTCCGGCTTCTTCCTCGATCCCCGGCCCACCCTGAACTGCCAGTTCAGGAATCCTGACATTCAGTTCAGGGTACCCGTGGCGATCCTTCCCAGCGAAGAACCTAACTCGTTGATAAATATAGTTCGGCCAGACCCTGCCCCATTTGGCACGGCGGTTGCGTTATAGGAGCCCGCGAGACGTGATCTCGCAAAAACAAACTTCACAGAAAGAGGAAAAAAACATGGCTACAAAGTCGAAGATTCTGAAATTGAACATTGTTCATCCGTCCCCGAGAACGAAGGTCGCGGACTTGTTGTCCCGCGGTCACTCGGTTTTCACGGACATGGGCGTCAAGGTTGACGTGTTCGGGACCCCGCCCCTTCCCTTGACAACGCTGAAGCAGGACCTGGACAACCTGACCACGTCGTCTGCGGCTGCAAACGATGGCGGCAAGAAAGACATTGCGCAACGGGATAAGGACCGTCAGGTGGTCGAGCAGGATCTGGATCTGCTCTCCGCCTGGGTGCTGAAGATTGCCAATGGCGATCCGGCCATCGTCACATCCAGTGGCTTCATGCTGGCTTCGCCACGTGCGAAGTCCTCGCCTGAGCCGCTGCCGCAGCCGGTGGTGGATTCCGTCACTCAAGGGGTGAGCCGCCAGCTGCTGGCTGAGATTTCTCCCGTTCCGAAGGCGCACGGTTACGTTTTGCGTATTGCACCGCTGACAAACGGGGTCCCCGACACCTGGACCGAAGTCACCGTGACCTCCACCAAGGGCGCGGTGGCGTTCAACGACCTGACGCCGGGTACCATCTATGCATTCCAGGTTAAAGCGCTCGGTAAAGCGGGCTTTACGAACTGGAGTGATTCCGTTACACGCATGTGCATCTAGCGTGATGGCCTGGGCCTGCCGCGAAAGTGGCAGGCCCGCATTTCAACCTTTGCATTGTCCCAGCTTGACCACCCCGTCTGCTCGCAATAAGGTGGCTTCGCGACTATCTTATGGAGCTCGCATCCACCCCTCCTGTGTCAGGAGGGGAGTTGCAGAACTGCACTACATCTTGTGCCTTTTGTGCTTCTTGTGTTCCGTTCTTTGCTTGTTGCCAGATTTGTTCACACCTTATAAGATGCCCGCCCCATGGGCGCCAGACTTAGAGCGATTTCGGGACCGCTGGAAGGGAAGGAGTTTCCCTTCTTAGACAAGGAAACCACCGTCGGCAGAGGTGCGGAGAACCATATCGTCCTGAAGGATCCGTTGGTGTCCAAGCTGCATTTTGCGTTCTGGAGCGAGAGCGGGAAGTATTACTTCCGCCACGTCGGCACGCGGAATGGCGTCCGGGTCGACGGTGAGGTGAGCCTCCGCGGTCCGCTGAAGGAGGGCAGCCGGATCGAGTGCGGCACCACTATCTTTGTGGTTCTGATTCAAGACAGAGTGCCGCAGAAGTTTCTGACCGTGATCGACGGCGAGATCGCGAAAAACCAGGCTCTCGAAACCTTGCGCGTGGATTATTCCTCGATCGCGGACCTGACGTCCTACTATCGTGGGGGCATGGGGGCGGCTATCCAGATGGGCAGCTGTCTGAAGGCGATTCAAGATCCGCTCAAGCTGCTGGCGCACCTTCTCGATCTGATTTTCCGTATCATTCCTGCCAAATGCGGAGCGATCCTGATCAACGGCAAGCACATCGGGCCCGAGCCGGGCGATTTCGTTCTTCAGATCTATCGCGACTCCCGTTCCGGCCGCATAGAGCCCTTTCCTTTCAATACCCGGCTTGTGGCCGAAGTCCAGGCAACGCGCGAACCCCGCATGCCGAGCACGATCGTTCCTCCCACGATTTGCGTTCCCTTGCTTTCCGGCGAACAGCTCAAGGGCGTCCTTTATCTGGAAGGTGTCCGGGGCGCGGCCGCCTTCGAGCCGGAGCATCTGCAATGGGCCGAGCAACTCGCGGATATGCTGGTCACGGGGCTCGGTGAGTCGCGGCAGGTCGAAACCATCCGTCACGAAAGGGATGTGTTGAAAGCGGGGCAAGGGACCGGCCCCGAGCTGGTCGGAGAAAGCGAGGCCATCCAAAGCGTTCTCGAACGGATCGAAGTTGCAGCAGGCTCGGATATCCCGGCTCTGATCACAGGCGAGACCGGGACCGGTAAGGAGGTCGTCGCCCGGATGATTCATGCGAGGAGCAACCGTGCCGCTGAACCTTTTGTCGCTGTCAACTGTCCGGCCGTCCCCGAAACGCTCTTCGAAAGCGAGCTTTACGGGCACGTCAAAGGTGCCTTCACCGGCGCGACCGAATCCCGGGACGGCAAGTTCAAGCTGGCGGACCGCGGGACGCTGCTGCTGGACGAGATCGGCGAGCTGAAGATGGAGATGCAGCCGAAACTGCTCCGTGCCCTGGAGCAGTTCGAATTCGAGCCGGTCGGCTCTAAACGAACCGTGACAGTCGACGTCCGTGTGATCGCCTCCACGAACGTGGACCTGGAAGAGGCGGTCCGCCATCACCGCTTTCGCGAGGATCTGTATCAGCGCCTGAAGGACCTCATTATCGTCCTGCCGCCTTTACGCGAGCGGCGCGAAGATATCCCGCTGCTGCTCGATCATTTTCTGGGCCGCTTCGGGACCGGCGCCGGAGTCAGCGGGATCGCGCCGGACGCCCTGAAAGCCGTGCTGGCCTACGATTGGCCAGGCAATGTCCGGGACCTCCGCGGCATGGTCCGGTCCGGAGTGGCGTTCGCGAAGGCCGGCGGCTCGCCTGTTATCCGGATGAAAGATTTGCCTCCGGCACTGCTGGAGCCACGGAGCGCGGCTGCCGCAGCCGCCGCACCTGCACCTGCACAAAGTAACGTCCGAAAGAGCGCCCGCGAGATCGCGCTCGACATCGTGACGGCCGAGATCGAGAGGGTTTATGCCGAAACCCGCAATAAAGCGGAAACGGCGAGACGCCTCGGCTACAGCGAACGCTATGTGTACCGGAGGCTCGAGAGCGGAAATAAGGACCGATAGCTCGGTGGCGTGGACATTCCCCGCCTTTTCAAGGCGGGGTGCCCGAGCGATCAAACGTTAGAACGCTCGGGCGGGGCGGTTATCCACGAACCGCGCAGCGCACCTTATTTTGTTGGAAGTTACTAACCGCCCCGTCTGCGCCGCTAAGGAACGGAACCATTTTATTTGTGGCGCATCCACCCCGCCTTGAAAAGGCGGGGTATATACCTATACCGGACGCCGTATAATGCCGCTACTCGAAATGAAGAGATACAAGCTGGAACGGGAACTCGGGCAGGGAACCGCGGGCATCGTCTATAAGGCCTTAGATACACTCACGGAGCAGATCGTCGCGGTGAAAGTGTTTCACGATTTCCTCGGCGTCCCGGTACGCGAGCTGGAGATCGCCCGCCGGATCCGGCATCCCAACGTATGCTGCGTCCACGAATATCATGAAGAGGACGGAGTCAAATTGCTGTCGATGGAGTACATCGATGGCCTCACTCTGGCGGAGCGGCTCCCTGAAGGGGCGCTTTCCCGGAGCGAAATCCTGACCATCGCCGGCGAATTCCTCGACGGCCTTGAAGCGATCCATAAGATGGGTTCCATGCATCTCGACCTGAAGCCTGGAAACCTCATGCTCACGCGAGATGGCCACGTCAAAATCCTGGACTTCGGACAAGCCCGCCGGATCGATCCCGATGATTACGAAACCGGAAACGCCCCGGGCGGCACTCCCGCATACCGCGCTCCCGAACTGTCAACTGGCGCGCCGCGTGATCCGCGCGCAGATATCTATTCCTTCGGAGTGATTTTCGCCGAGATGCTTTGCGGCGAGCACCCCAGACCGCCGGTTCCGATCGATTTTCCCGCCGATGTGCGGGGCGAGGTCCGATCCACGATCGAATGCTGCGTCGAGATGGATCGCAACAAGCGCTTCAACTCGGTTGCGGATGTTCGCAACGCAGCGGCCCTGAACGCGCCACAGCTGCAGCCGTCCCGGGGCCGCACCGCGTTTCTAGCCGCCGCGGCCGCCGCATTAATTCTGATCGCAATCTACTTTTTCTCTTCTGTCGGCGCAGTAAAGAACGCCGCAACATCCGGACAAGGGACGAAAACGGTTGTGAAACGGGAGCAGAAGACGATTGACCGCGTCGCCGTCCTTAACTTCCACAACCTCAGCGGCGACGCCGCTCTCGAGTCTTACACGGCCGGCATTGCAGAAACCATCACCGCCGAGCTCGCGCAGGTCAGCGGGCTCATTGTCGTCGACCGCGATCGCGTGCTCAGCGCCGCCCACGATATCGACATCCCGAAGTTGGATATCATTCCAGCCGCCAACGCCGCAGAGATCGGCAAAGCCATCGGAGTCGACGCGCTGATTACCGGAAGCATCCAGAAATCCGGCACGGACGTGAGGCTCATCGGACGTATCATCGATTCCGCTACCGGCCAGGTGTTCGGCTCTACGCCCGCTATTGACGGCGCATTCCAGGACCTCTTTAAACTGCAGGCCGATCTCGCCGGGCAATTAGTCGCCCTCATTCACGGCACTCCCGTCGAGCGTTCCCAGAAAGCGCCTCGCGACGCGCACAGCAGCGAAGCCTTCCAGGCGTTCTCGAGCGGCGTCTACTACCTGGAGCACGATCTTCCCGCCGATGCCCTCAAAGCCTTCGACCGAACGCTCGCGATCGATCGGCAATATCCCGCCGCCAACCATTACCGCGGTCTGACGCTCGCGAAGCTGAACCGCCTCGATGACGCAAGCGATGCTTTCAAGCGTGCCCTTCCGCAATCGAAAGCCGAAGAAGACCGTCACCTGGAACTGGCGTCCGGCCTATTCCAGCTCCGTCAGCGGCATTGTCCGCGCCAATGACACGGTGTGGCGCCACTTGCAACGGGATCTGTTCGCTCCGCACCGGCCGACATCCCTGCAGCGTGCCGCCTACGGCGAAAGCAACGGCAAGTCGACCGTCCTGCAGTTCGTGGATCTCGCCAAGCGGGGGTTCCGCCGGGTGGAGGTCGCGGATGAACACATTCTTTTGAACGCGAATGCCTACGGCAACGACAACCTGACGATCGTGCCGTCGATCGATCCGAAGGCCTCGCCCGCGCAACAGAAGATCGGCTTATATGCCTTTTCAAAAGACGGCAGCCTGGCCTGGCATGCCGGACTCGCCGATTTCGGCAAGGACATGCCGCGCTACGCACCCATCGGCGGCGCCGTCTACATCTATTACCCGGCGTTGCGCCGCTTCGATCTGCTCGACGGCCGCACGGGTGATCGGCTGTGGGAGAGGGATGGTCTCGCATTGGACGGCGTCGAGGCGCCCTGGACCGCGAGCACGAAGGCTTACGGCGACATTTTCATATTGAGATCGGAAGGCGTCTATCACGCCATCCGGAAATCGAATGGAAGCGATGCCTGGACCGTGCGCGTTCAGTCGAAGCAACCGTCGGAGCTGCTGACGACCCGGGGTCTGGTGGTCTTCGAGCCCGAACGCCGGATCTTCATTGTCGATCTTGAAACCGGTAAGACGACGGGCGAAATCGCGATCGAGCAATTCGCGGATACGTTGCGGACGGCGGCCGGGCCGCAGTACCTGGTGAGCGCTATGGCGCGCGGCAGCGTCCTTTATATGATGGCCCGAAACCTCGATTTCTGCGCGATCGACCTGGCGAGGGCAGCCATCCTCTGGCGCACGCCTTTGAAAAGGACCGTGCAACATATTCGCGTCCTGGGCAACCGCCTTTACCTCGGTACGGCGCAGGGCGACATCGTGGTGCTCGATTCTGCCTCCGGCGCCGTGATTCGTACGATTCAGGTATCCGCCAAGGGCGTGCTGCTCGATAGTGTCGGCGATAATGGCCTGATCGTGCGGGCCGACAAGACACTCTACAGTCTGGCGCTTGACGGCACCAAAAACTGGGAATACCCCGGCGTGGACATGGGGCCTGCCGTGACGTTTGTCGATGGCGCCGCGGTTTTCTATCGGTCTCCGCTGCAGATTTCGGCCATCGATACCGCAACCGGAAACCAGCTCTGGCAATACCAGGGCACCGGAACGACGCCACCATCGGTCCTGTCCGACAGCGGCCGGCTGTTCATTATCGATGACACGGGCGTGAAGCAGTACCGGACTTCCGGACCCGCAACCGCCGTGACCGAGATGACCACGCTGACCGAGCTGGCGCGAACCTATCGCGCGAAGCACGACTTGAATCAGGCGCGTGCGTTTGCCGCGCAGGCGTCGGTGCTCGATCCGGATTATCCGCCGCTGGTGCTGCTCGAGGCGCGGCTGTCGCAGGCGGCGGGCAACGCGGCAGAGAGTGGAAGGGAACTGGCACGCTACGCCGATCTGGTCGGGCTCGATTCGAACGATGGGCGGCGGACGATCGACGAATTGAAGCGCGATCACGGGTTGTTATGGGTGACGCAGATCGGGACGGATGTCGCCGGCGAGCCGGTGCGAATTGGAGAGCGCCTCGTGAGCATCGGCCGGAAATCCGCGCAGGATTCGGAGGGTGTTCCCATCGATCGCACGATCATGGGCCTGGATCCCGAGACCGGCGCGATCGCCTGGCGCTTCGCCACCGAACGGTTCATCGCCTCGGTCGCCGTTCCGGAACCGCAACCTTGTATATATTACGTGGCCGGAAGTCAGGCCGACCTGAACAGCTTCTATCTCTACCGCGTCGATGTGCGCAGCGGTGACCGCAAGCAGGTCGCCGTGTGGAAAGGCAAACAGCGTATCGACCAGGCCTGGATCGCGTTTGTCGGGAGCCGCATCTTCGTAGCCAGTGTGGTGCCCGATATCAACACCCACACCGTTCAGGTCTTCGTCGACGCCTTCGACGCAGCCTCCGGCATGCATGCCTGGACGCACAACCAAACCCTGAAGATCGGCGACCGCGACGCCGGCGAACCGATCCGCATGTTTGTCGCGCGCGACAACCTGGCCGCGTACTCCGCCGGCGGGCAAACCTACGCGCTCCGCGTTGCGGATGGCTCGCTCCAGCCGGCGCCAACCTGGCCTATGCCTGCTGTCGAGTCCCGCGCACGCAGAGACTTACTCTGGCCGTCTTCAACGACGTTCATCGACGGCCGCCGGCTGTTCGCCTTCACGGCCCACGGCCACGCCTTCGCGATCCGGACCAGCGATTGAAAATGAACCCGAGCAGCCGCAGATGACGCGGATGACGCAGATGGGCTGTGCGCATTTTTACTTCCCATCACGCGCACTTCGGCGTCACACTCTTGGGCAGAACGTCGTTGGAGAAATGTGATGAGAAGAATTCACTGGGCGTTGTTGCTGGTGGCGACTGTGGGCAGCGTTGCTGCGACGAGAGTAAGGCCGGTTTCGGCTCAGGGTGCAGCTACCCCGAAATTCGATGTTGCTTCGGTGAAAGCGAACAAGTCCGGGACAACGCAGGCGAATATTACTTCACCGCCGGACGGCATCATCATCGTCAATCTTCCGTTGCGCGGCATCATCCAACTGTTTTTCCAGATTAACCAGCCATCGAAAGTGATCGGCATTCCCGATTGGACCATCACCGAGCGGTTCGATATCAACGCACGCGCGGCAGGACCGATCACGGCCGATGAGCGGCGCGCGATGGTGCAGGCGTTGCTCGCGGACCGATTCAAGCTCGTGGCGCGGCGCGAGAAGCGTGAAGTCACCGTTCTGGCGCTGATGCTCAATCGAGCCGACGGAAAGCTCGGCCCCAATTTGATCGAGAACAAGGTCTGCATTCAACCGGGCGCTGCGACCGCTCAGGGCGAAACGGCGGCGGGCGCTCCACCGCCTGTCTGCGGTCCGAAAACCGGCGGCGCCGGCAGATTGCTGCTGGTCGGCATGCCGATGCAGGGATTCACCAGCCTGCTTGCCCTGGTGCTTGGCGGCACGGTGGTCGACAAGACGGGGCTGACCGGCCGCTACGACATCGACCTCAATTACGCACCGGAGCGGCAGCTTCCCCGGGGTGCGGAGATCCCAGGGACGCCTGCCGATCCCAATGGACCTTCCATATATACCGCCGTTCGCGAGCAACTCGGACTGAAGCTTGAGCAGCAGCGGGATCAAGAGGAAGTCCTGGTGATCGATCACATCGAACGACCGGGCGAGAACTGACATGCGGGTTGCACCAATCCTGCTTGCCACGGGAATTGTCGTTCTGGCGCTGTGCCTGCAATACGCAGGCGCGCAATCCGCCCGCCCGCAATTTGAAGTGGCTTCGGTGAAGCCGAACAAGTCCGCGGCGACTTTCAGTGATGAAACGTGCCACGGAACGGATTCAAATTACAGTCCCGCAGCCGAGGTGCCGCCGTTGGGCCGCTGCAGGGTTATTCACTCGTCCCTCAAACGCATCATCAGCTATGCCTATTTAGGCAGGCTTTTACCCCCGCAAATGAAGCAAAGAATCATTGGTGGCCCGGGTTGGATGAGTAGCGACAGATTTGATATCGATGCAAAGGCTGAGGACGCCTCGGTAACAACCGGGCAACTTCGAGAGATGCTCCAGACTCTTTTGACCGACCGATTCAAGCTTCAGTCGCACTTTGAAACGAAAGAGACGCCGGGATTCGCTTTAACGCTGGCAAAAGGCGGCTCCAAACTTGTCGAATCGAAGTCTCAGGAGGAACGGTCCAGTACGATGGGTAGTCCGGGCCAATTATCTACAGAGAATACGAAACTCTCGGAATCGTTGGTGCGGTTCCTCAATTCCGGGACTGCCCTGGACGGCCCGGTCGTCGATCAGACAGGCTTGATCGGGAAATATACCTTCACCTTGAAATGGTCCCCGGAATCCGGCGCTCCAGCAGGTGCCGATCCGTCCGGCCCATCGTTGTTCACCGCATTGCAGGAGCAGCTTGGCCTCAGGCTGCAGCCAATAAAAACGACGATTGAAATTCTAGTCATCGACCACGCTGAAAAGCCTGGCGAGAATTAAGTCCCGCGATGCTGCTGCCTGCCGGATAACCTTCGGAAGAATCCTGCTCCCATTAGCGTGCAGATCACGCCGGCGATGTTCCCGCTGAAGGCAATCAGCCATGTTGGGTAAGCGATGGCCGCCGGGCTCCGGCTCAGTGTGAATATCGTCAAGGCCAAAGCGGCGAGCACTGTTGCGCTGAAAGCAAGCACCATCGCTTTCTGGTGCGGCTGGTAAAGACGATTCAGAATCCAACCAATGCCTGCCCAACCCGACCATGATAGCGTCAACGACAATCCGATCAGCACTCCTGCGGACAAATGTGGATACGCTGGAAGAAGTATGGATGTCCACCGATATTCCAACCTGAGAATGCCGTTGACGTAGACAACAATCGTGCGAAACAAGAAGCCACTTGCCAGGAGTAACGTCCAGCCCGTGAAGATCGCACGAAGGGTGAGAACCTTCTGTTCGCAGATTTCCTGGACGGCGCTCGCGATAATCGCCAGGAGCACCTGTCTCCAGTACCAGAGGCGAGAGCGTCCTTGACGATAGCGCTCCTCCAGGTCACCTGCGACGGCTGCGTTATTCGCCCCACATCCGAATTGTTCCAGTAACCATGTTGCCGCCATTGGTGGCCGTGCGGATCTCATGCCTTCCCCCCTTGCAACTCCGGCAGCCCGTTCCATAATTTAACCAATGACCGCTGTGTCTCCCGCACTTCCTTCAGCCCACGCGCAGTCACATGGAAATACTTCTTCGCCCGACCACCACGCTCTGCTGTGGGCTCACCAAGCTCGGAGGTCACGAAGCCTTTATCCTCCAGCCGCTCCAGCGCCGCATACACACTGCCGATGGCCACATCCCGGCCCGTGCGCTTCTCCAGCTCTTCAGAGATGGGAACGCCATAAGCCTTATCGCCCAGGCGGATGAGCACAAGGATCACCATCAGTTCAAAGCTGCCGAGTTGGTCGCGCTTGGTCATATATCTTCAAGTATAGCGAATAACATCGGCAGCGCAAGAAAAACCTCGGCAGCCGCTTGCTCGTGCTCGCTGGCGGCGTTTTTTATCGCCCCGCCTTGTTGGCAGCCGATTAAAACTTTCGTTGCCGGACCGGCAGCCAAGCCGGAAGCATTGAGATGAGTGCCGTGTCTCTCAAAATGAAATGATGGTAGAGCGCAGCGAGTGCATGGAACACCCCCAACCAGATAATCGCATCCCCCAGCCAAGTGTGAAGACGGGACACCGTCACGCCTGCGTCATGTGAAACTATGGGCAGAGCGGGAATGGACCATCCACCGAGCAGCATCAACGGATGTCCTTCGAGCCAAGCGCCTGCAATGGCTGTGAGTGGAACTGCGAAAAGCAAAAGATAAAGTCCGGTCTCGACGCCCCTTCGCGCCCTGCGCATCCACGGTGCGGCTTCGAGCGGGTCCGGCCGTCTTTCCCCCAATCTCCACAACAAACGGATCGTGACAAGCGCGAGCACACACAGCCCCACGGTTTCGTGAAGCTGCCGTTGGAAATCGCGGGAACGCAGGTAAACGCGTCCCTCCGAGCCCCCGAGTCCATTGCTGAACGCGTACACGACGAGAATTGCCGTCACCCAGTGCAGAAGTTGAGCGATGCCGCCGTACCGCTCGATCCGTTCCATGGAGAAGCACCTTAACACAGGACGCGCACAACGCTAAAAGGCTACTGGGTCGTTGCCTCTGCCGCCGGCAGGTTACGGTCTGGACTTCTTGGATGGCTTCACCGGTTGTGCCTTCTTCGGCGGCGCGGGCTTGCGAATGCGTTCGACCTTCCAGGTACGAATGACTTGAGGATGGCGCGACTTGTCCATTTCTTGCTCCTTGCACGGCTTTGGCGGTTTTTGTCGTCGCCCTGCGCGGCTACTTCCCACAGGTGCGCGTGAAGACTGCCTTGCTGAAGCGCGGCAGGCCATTGGCATCGTTGCCGTCGGAGAGGTAATCCTTCGAGAAGCAGTCCGTTCGGATGTACTTCTTGCCATCATACCGGTACCATCAGTTCAAAGCGGCCGAGTTGGTCGCGCTTGGTGATTTCATTTAGGATAGTGAATAAATATGGGCGTATGCAACTATTTGTCAAATCCGTGTTGCTGTGCGTTACTGTTTAGAAGGGCCGAGCCCGTGAGCCAATCAGCAGACGATCACTTTCCAACCAGCGTCTTCGCTTTCAGTGGCCGAGCCGTGCTGGCGTTGATGTTATGCGTCCTGGCTGGTGGCGTGGCCTGCTGGCTTCCCACCGTCATTGTACAAGCGGTCGCGTTTGCGCTCATTCAAAATACGGACATGCAGACTGGGCAACAGCTTGCGGTCCAGGCTGCACTTGATCTCGTCGCTCCATAGCTCGTAATTACGCTTTGCAGTGGCGTAAGTGAGACCGATCTTCTCAGGGGCTTGCGTGGGCTGCATGGCGTCGTCGGTGAAGGCTCTCTTGAGCTGCGCCAGTTTGTCAGCGGGAAGGTGTGCCATTTATCGACCTATTCAGGCCCGTTTCGGCCAATTGCTCATGGACGTTTCAAAAATCTGAAGTAGAAGGCTGCGAATATTAAGACGATACCTATATTCACTGCCAGCCGTTCCCAGAACTGGTTCTTGAAAAACAGGAAATCTACTGCGACCACAACGGCTATCATGAGCAGGACGTAAAGCGCGATAGTCACTTGGTTTCCCATTTCAATCCCTCATTAAATCTATTGTAGTGTTATCGCCCTGGGTAATGTGGTGGGGCGCACGTGCTGAGGCAGTTGGGCGGGTGAGATGGTGGGCAGGTTCGCTAGCTGGGTACCCGTAGGTAGCTGCTTGTCGCTGTCTCGAAAAAGACCCTGAGCTCCTTGCGATAGAAACAGGATATGTATCCCCCGAATCGCGCTTCCGGGTGGCCGCGTCGACGCCTATCCGCGCGGGAGCGTGTTCTTCCAGATCACGCCGTCCTTGACGATCACCACGAGGTTGCGGTCGAAGTCCCGCAGCAGGTCGATATTTTGCGTCGGGTCTTCGTCGACGAGCAGCATGTCCGCCCAGGCGCCGGATTGGATGACGCCGAGCTTTGCCTCCTTGTACGGATTGCGCAGGCCGCTCATCGAGAACAGCTCGCAGTTAGGGGATGTCGCAATCCTGAGCGTTTCCGAATTGCTGAACACCTGCGCGAAGCGTGTCAGCAAGAGGTTCTGGTTCTTCGTGCCGGCCGGCTGGAAGAGCATGTCGGTGCCGAATGCCAACTTCGTGCCCTGCTCCTTCGCCCACGTCGCGACGCGCTGCCAGTGGCTCGTCGGTTCGGCTTTCGCCACCTGCGCTGGCGTGAGCGGGTTATCTCCGGCTGGAATGGCTGGAGGCTCAGCCACACGCTCTTCTCTGCCATCACCTTCAGCGATGACGCCACCGCCGAGCGCGACCGGCCGGTCGTAGTCCGGGCCGAAGTCGCCATGCCCCGCCGTCTGCGAAATGAGAGCGCCACTCGGGTAGACGCGCGGCCCGGGGATCACGCCGCTGTCGATCGCCTGCTTGAGGCCGAACGTCGGCCCGCCGGTGTCGCGGATCGTCGTGAATCCGCGCATTAACGTGCGCTGCGCTTCCGCAACGGCGTTGGCGTACATGAGTCCGGTGTCGGCGGCTTCCATGTTGGCCAGCGTGTTCGGCGCAAACACCATGTGCCAATGCGCATCGGTGAGTCCGGGAATGAGCACCCGGTCGTGCGCGTCGATCACCGTCGCGCCGTCGGGAGGTGCGACAGCACCCGAGGTGATGCTGGAAATCTTGTTGCCGCTGATCAGCACGCTGCCTGGCCTGAGCCGGCCCTTCCACCAGCGAGATGCGGCGCGAACCGCGCGCGACTCGCGGCAGTGCCAGCGCAGCCACCCCGCCTGTTATGGCGCCGATCGCGGCTCGCCTCGTCATGTCCATTGTCATGCGATACCTCACTGTGCGTTCGGGCTCAACGAATACCCGCCACGCCGTGTTCAGCAGCGCCGAAACATTTCGGCCTGTCCATGCCGTCCTCTCTACTCCGCCCGCCAGCCGAACCGTTGCAGCGACCAGACGTATCCATCGCCGCTGATTGCGCGTAATGCGATGTTGCTGACGGCGGCGAGCGGCGTTTCGAAGCGGAACCATTCCCAGGGAACCGAAGGAATGCCGAGCAGATGCGTGAGGAGTACGGAATTCGTGCCGCCGTGCCCGACGATTCCAATGCGGAGGGTGTGCGCTCTGGCCGGCGCGCTCCAGACCGTGAATTCGCCTTTCGTTTGTGGATGGACGCCGTAATGCGCCAGAACGGACTCGATGGCGGCGGTCACGCGGCCGTGAAATTCGTGAAACGACTCGCCGCCGGGATAGCCCGCCCAATGCTCCTTTAGCGGCCGGCGGGCGGCCGCGGCGAAGTAGGCGTCGACTTCCGTCTGCGAGGCGTACTGCAACACGGGCACGCGGATTTCTTCCAGACCGTCAACGATCTGCGGTGTAAGGTCCTGTTCTTTCGCGATGACGCCGGCGGTTTCCCGTGTTCGTTGCAGAGGGCTGCAGTAAAGTGCAGCCAATGGCCGTTCTTTCAGGTACGCGGCAACTCGCAGCGCCTGCCCGTTTCCGAACGATGTTAATCCAGGATCGCTTGCCGTTTCGAAGGCTCGATCCCAATCCGGCTCCGCGTGCCGTACCAGCACCAGTTCGACCGGCTGATTTTCGCGCACACGCGCTTCCCGCAGTTCCTGTGACATGACAAACCCCGATGAATCAGATAGACGCCAACCGTCCGCCATCCATGGGAATGATGGCGCCGGTGACGTAGCTTGCCTGTTCGGATGCGAGAAAAAGCACGACGCTGGCAACTTCCTCCGGCTTGGCCAGACGTCCGAGCGGAATCCGTTCTTCGTTGCGGCGCTGCGCTTCCGCTTCGGTAATGCCTTGTTTTTGCGCGTCGAGGCGAAGCGCTTCCTGCAGCCGTTCGGTCAGCGTGTTTCCGGGATTGACCGCGTTCACGCGAACGCCATATTTGCCGAGCGCGTTCGCCCATCCGGCGGTGACCAGCATGAGCGCCGCGTTGGCGGCTCCGCCGGACATGTGCATTGTCGATGCGGCCTTTCCGCCGAGCCCGATGATATTCACGATGGAGCCCTGCCGCCGCTCGATCATTCCGGCGCGGACGGCATCCATCGCATGGACGTACGTGAAGTATTTCGAATCCATTCCCTGGTGCCAGGCTTCCGAATCCAACTTTTCCCAGGGCCGGCGTTTCGCCGCGCCTGCGCTATTAATAAGGATGTCGATCGGACCGAGGAGCTTTTCGGTTTCCGCAACTGCAGCCAGAGTCTCCTTCGGGCTTGAGAAATCGGCGCGGGCAGTTACAACCTTGTGGCCTTCCCTGGCCAGGGCGCTCTTTGCCTGTTGCAGATTACCTTCACTGCGGGACGCGATCGATACCAGCGCGCCTTCGGCTGAAAAAGCGCGCGCGCAAGCGAGGCCGATTCCTTTGCTGCCGCCGGTGATGAACACAATTTTGTTTTCGAGTCCAAGTTTCATGATCACGAAATGTAGCATAATCCGCAGGGGAGATAACCTTGGCTCGCATCATTCTCGGAATCGGCACCTCGCACGGACCGATGCTATCGATCGCGCCCGAGTTGTGGCCGGAACGCGTCAAAGCGGACCGGACGAATCCGCAACACTTCTATCAAGGCCGGACCTATACGTTCGACGATCTGGTGGCCCGGCGCCGGAATGAAAATCTGGCGGCGCAATGCACGCCCGAAGTGCGCCGCGAACGGCATGAGCGATGCCGGCAGGCGATCCTGAAACTTGCGGATATCTTCGATCAGGCCAGGCCGGACGCCGCCGTCGTGGTGGGGAACGATCAGATGGAGGTCTTCACCAGCGAGCACGTGCCGGCCTTCGCGGTTTTCTGGGGCGGCTTTGTGGAAGGCATTCCACGCACGCCGGAGTTTCTGGCGAAACTGCCGCCGGGAATCGCATCTGCCGAAGCCGATCGAACGCCATCCGAATACACGCAGTACCCAACGCTGCCGGAGCTCGGACGGCACATCATCGAAAGCTCGATGCAGGAAGGCTTCGACGTCGCTCAGCTCACCAGGCTGACGACCGGAGAAATCGGCTCGAATGCCGTACCGCACGCCTGGGGTTTTGTTTACCGCCGCATCATGCGGGACAAGGTCGTGCCCCATGTACCGGTTTTCGTGAACACGTTCTATGCGCCGAACCAGCCGCCGGCCCTGCGATGCTTCAACTTCGGGCGGGCGATTGCCCGAGCCATCTCGTCATGGGCGCCACAGAAGACCGTTGCGGTGATCGCCTCGGGCGGTTTGACGCATTGGGTGCTGGATGAGCCGTTCGACCACATGGTGCTCGAGGCGCTGAAGCGCGCAGATGCCGCCGCACTGGCGCAAATTCCCGAGTCAATGTGGCAGGCCGGCACCTCGGAAATTAAAAACTGGATAACGGTGGCCGGCATTATGGCCGAGACACGCTTGAAGATGGATGTCGTGGACTATGTGCCGTGTTATCGGTCGGACGCCGGCACCGGCAATGCGATGGGTTTCGCGTCCTGGAGTTGATTGGCAATTTTCAATGGAAAGCAAGTTTGGCCTTCCGGTCTTCTTCGGCCTTGATCCCGGGGCCGTATAGCTGTTCGAAGAAGCCTTCCTTCACGAGACGCGCGACGATGCTGTTGTCGATGACGGAGCGAAAGTTGAATGCTTTCATCTGTGCCCCGACCTGAGCGTCCGAGGGATGATCGAGAATGTATTGCACCGCGGCCGTCAGGATGTACGGGACCCGTTCGTACGTGTTGATTTGCGAGTAATGGTCGTAGACGCGCTCCATGTCTGCCGGGTCCTGCTTGTCCCAGGCGAGATACGCCTTCACGGCGAAGGCCTTGTCATCATAGAAGCGTTTGATGGCCTCCGCGTGCGCTTTGATCAGCGCTTCGGGCAGCTTCGGGTTGGAAGCCACGAGGCTCTTCTTGAAGAGATAAACCGAGGGCGCATAGATGTCATCGTAGTCGCTGATATTGGCGAGGCTCTTATAACCTTCCTGTTCCAGCTTGAAATAAACCGGCGCGGTGATCATCGTCGCATCGACACGATTTGCCACAAGCGCGGCCGCGCGGCCGGTAACGTCGGTGCCGACGCTGAGCCATTGCACATCGCGCTGCGTCAGGCCGGCTTTGGCCAGAAGGCCGATCGTGTAGTTGTAGGGCGCGTCGCCGATCTGGCTCACACCGAGTCGTTTGCCTTTCAGATCCTTCATGCTGGTGATGGTCTTGTTCGCCATCAGCGCGAAAAGGCTTTTCTTGAAGGGACTGCCGACCATGACGAGGGATGCATCCTTCGAACTCGCCTGCATGGCCTGTTCGAGAGTGTACGGAGTCATCGCCGCTTCACCGCTGACGATCATCGCGATGCCCGCCGGATGCACACCGAAGGCCAGTTTCACGTCGTAACCATACTTGGCGTAGTAGCCGCCTTCTTTCGCAATGTATAGCGGCCAGACCTGCCCGGTGCGTGTGGGATAGTTGATCGTGATCGGCGTCAGTGGCTGCTGCGGCAAAGACACCAGGGTTGAAACACTCAAGACCAGCGCGGCGATAAACATTCTCATGCGGGACTCCTGTCGCCAAAGAATATGCGAAATGAGCGGCATGTCGTCAATATTTCGAACACCCTTTGGAAAACGAAGACTACCTCAAGGGGCTCGAAAATCTGCGGCTGTTGAGTGGCCTGATTCCTGAACCGCGCGTTCTCTGTTGCGCTTTTGTGCCTTTGTGGCTAATCCCCCTCTATGGCGGTTTCGCCGGCCGTCTCCAATTGGAAAAACTCTATCAGGAGCTCGGACACCTTTGCCGGCTCCTCGTGTCCAAGCCAGTGAGTGGCATCGGGGAAGGGGAAGAATTCGGCATGAGTGCAATAACCCAGGCTTTCACGGGCCATTTCCAACAGCAGGAAATTGTCGCGTTCTCCCCACAGGATGCGCGTGGGCACACGCACGGTGCGGTCGGCAAAGCCCGTCCGGTAGCGCACGGCGGCGCGATACCAGTTGATCATGGCGGTGGGGGCGCCGGGCTGCGACCAAGCCGCGCGGTATTGCGCAAGATCGTCGGCAGAGAACGTGCCAGGACGGCTCGAGCGAAGCAGCGCGCGCCTGCCAGCGTAAAAATCAAATGCCGGCAACAATCGTTCCGGCAACCAGGGAATTTGAAAGAAAAATATGAACCAGCTTCGCATCATCTGCCGCGCCCGCGTACTCAGAAAACGGCGCATAACCGAGGGATGCGGCACATTGACGATGGCGAGCTTTGCAATGCGCTCAGGATGGAAGACGGCTGTGCTCCAGGCGACAGCGCCGCCCCAATCGTGACCCGCAAGAAAAATTCTCTTCTGTTCCAACTGATCGGCAATCGCGATCACGTCCGCAACGAGCTCGCTCAGCGCGTATGAAGCCACGCCTCGGGGCTTGCTGCTCAAATTGTATCCGCGCTGATCCGGCACGATGACGCGAAAGCCAGCCTCTGCCAGCGGTTCGATTTCTTTATACCAGCCATACCAGAACTCGGGGAAACCATGGAGAAGCACGGCGACCGGTCCATCCTTTGGTCCTGCCGCCATGGCATGCAATACCACACGGCCGTTCTCAAAAAGAATTTTCTCGAGAGGCGTTTTCATCGAAGCACCGGTCTTTAGTCGGCATTGAGTGAGAGCCGGCGGACGGCCTTCGAGCGCTTGTCCGCGGCGAAGACGCGGATGAAGTCGCCGTCGTACTTGCTCGCTTCCCAGATCGGCGGGCTGGTCGAGAGCATCGTCAGGAGCGTCATCGTCGGCGACGCCCGGAGCATCGCGTCGAGCGAGATCCAGCGGACGCCGACGCCAATCGCGTCGCTCAGGTTCTCCACCTGGTGCCAGAAGAACGACGGGTTGTAGAGGATGTCGCCCGGCTCGAGCGTGACTTCGAAGCCGTCGACGAAGGGGAACATCGCGTAGCGGTTTTCGTCCGGCTTGTCCGGATCGAGATCGGTCATGAAATATGGCGTCCGGATGACGGAGGCATTGATCGCCGGGTTCAGCGACGTCGGGTAGATCCGCCAGTGCTTCCGGCCGTGGACCTCAACGAAGAGGTTCTCCGCCCCGGCGGCGTGCAGGCTCGTCTTTGTGTTTTTGCCGCCGAGGAACATGTTGAAGGTGAGGTGGCCCCCGATCTTCGACTTGAGGCTCGAGAGGAACCTGACGTCGAAGTCGTCGACGAGCTCAGGGTGCTTCTTCAGCAGCGGATGAAAGCGGGCGTATTTCTTCCCCCCAGCCTGGAGGCTGCGGACGACCTCACGAAGGGTCGTCATCTGGACCTCGTGGCCGAACTCCTTGCCCGGCTTTCGTTCGCCGAGGAGCGCCTCATCGTCACCGTACTGATCGGCGATGAAGTCGGGCGTCCACTTCGACGTGCACGGCCAATCGAGGGCCGCACCCTCGAAGACGACCGGTATCGACCGGTCGCTATAGCGTGACTTGAAGTCCTCCGCGCTCAGGTTCCGGACCTTGTCGACCGAAACGAGCTTCCCCGTGGGCCGGCCCTGGACACGTGTGAGCATCCGGTCGGCGAGCCGTTTTCGCAGCGGGCCGACCGCGGTTCGGCCGAGGCAGTGCTCGCCCATCCAGAGGGCGTTGAAGAGGGCTTTGTCGATACGTCTGAACGTCGATTCGCCGAGCATGAAAACCTCTGCCATTTTATGTGATGCTCACAGGAATCCGGGTTCGTCGCCAGGGTTTGTTGCCAGGACGTCGTCAATAGAGCGCCTTTGTTCCACGCCGGAGGTTCGAAATCGCAGGATCCGGAGTTGTTTCAGCAGCCAGATGAGCGGGTATGCCGGATCGAATTCAAACCAGCGTACCGCGAAATGCGGCCGCATCGGATAGCGATGATGGTTATTCTGATAGAGTTCACCCATCATCAGCAAATCGACGGGAAGCGTGTTGCGTGACCGGTCGCGCAATGCAAAGTTCCGGTATCCATAGCAATGACCGCACCAATTGACGATCGCGCCATGGACCACGCCGATCAGGAAGTGCAGCGGCAACAAAGCAAACATCCACAAGGATGTCGCGAACTGCCAGTAAAACCAGAAGTAAAGAACTCCCCACGAGACCCGCGTGTACATGGAATCGCCAAAACGGTCCAGCGCTTCCCATTCCGGCACATCGCCCGTAAATTCGACGGCCGGCTCGATTTTCCGTTGGACCAGGCCGGCATATGTCCACTTCGTCTGCCACATCATCCGCGCCGGATTTGTGAAAAAATGCGGTGAATGGGGATCGCGTTGGGTATCGCTGTAGGCATGATGCATCCGATGCAGAATTGCGTAAGCTCGTGGCACCAGAAACGACGCGCCCTGGCTAAGAAATGTCAGCAAGTAAAACACTCGCTCGGCGGGACGCGAGAGCGTAAACATCCGGTGCGCGCCGTAGCGGTGCAGGAAAAAGGTTTGTGAAAACAGGCTGAGGAACCAGTGGATGGTGAGGAAAATGAATATCGGCACGGTTGCGGCGAGACCTCAGTTCGTGTTGGCGGATCGCCGCCGCACCAGCTTTAACATCAACGTATTGTCCTCCGGCAGCAAGGTCACCCCGAGGTGGAGGCCGGGCGTCATCTGCGGCGGCGCAAAGTTAAACTCCTGCAGGATGCGGGAAACGACGAATCTGCTTTCCACCATTCCGAAAGTATTGCCGATGCAGGTCCTTGGTCCGCCGCCAAACGGGAAATAAGCAAAGTGCGGCAAACGCGAGATAAAATCGGGGCTCCAGCGCTCCGGGCGAAACTGTTCCGGCTCGTCATAGTAACGCGGCGAGCGATGAACCGCCCATTGCGGAATCACAAGCTCGGCGCCGGCGGTTACCTTGGTGGCGCCCAAGTGACAGGTCTCCACGACAGTCCGGCTGATGCGGTATGCCGGCGGATAGAGCCGCATGGCTTCGCGCAGGACCTGCTCGATCATGCCGCTTTCGCTGCCGTCCTGAATGTGATGCCGCAGCCTCTCGGTGATTTCCGGATGTCGGGCCAGCAGATAGAACGTCCAGGTGAGGACGGCTGCGCCCGTTTCGTGTCCGGCGAAAAACATCGTTACGACTTCGTCCCGGATCTGGCGGTCGCTCAGAGGGTGTCCCGACTCATCGCGAGCCGCGAGCAATAATCCCAGCAGATCAGGTTGCAACGGCTCCTGGCGTTTTCGCTTGATGATTTTGTTTACCGCCTGATCCAGTAGAGCGACGGCATCACGAAAACGTTTTGCGTACCCGGTCGGCAGGATGCAGGGATCGATGACAAAATCGGGGCGTCCCAACCATGTCGCGACGGTGCGAAAAGCCGTGAAAAACAGACCGCCAAATGAGCCGATCCATTCCGAGTAGTGATCGTGAAACGCATGCAGCGCCTCGGCCGCCTGCGCCACGAGCCGGCGTTCGCCCATCATGTCTTCTCCGAACAGGCTTGAGGCCAGAGCTTCGAAACAGAGGTCCGTCATGTCGCAGTGAATGTTGCGTTCGCCTCCATCTATGAACCCCGCGAGCAGCCGTGCGGTAGCGCGCTGCATACTGCTCTTGTATTGATCGACGCGCTGTGCCTGAAACGCGGGCTGCATGATGCGCCGCTGTTGGCGCCACAGCGGGCCGTCCGCTGTCAGCAACCCCCGGCCGAAACCGCGCTGGGTTGCGCGCAGTCCCGCGGATTTCATGAAGCAGCGGTGTTTCCGCACCAGCACATCCTCGATCAGCGATGGCTCCGTCACGACATAGACCGGCAGCCGCCAGACGTGCGTTTTCACCACTCCTGCCCGGCGTTCGCAGTCCGAATAGAATTCGAGCGCACTGCTCCCCAGAGCGAAGGCGCAGCCGCTCAGCCATGACACGGACGGGTTCTGTGAAATTACACAAGTACTTGCACTCATACAAATGGGATTCGGCCTTCGCACTATACCCTGTGGACCGGAAAACTCATACGGGGGAAACTATTGCCGTTGGAAAAGAATTCGCAGCAACTGTTCCTTAAAGGTTGGGCTGGCTTCAATCGCGATGTGAAAATCCTCTTTACCCAGGGTATAGAGTTCGGTATCGGTGGTAGCCATCACCGTTGCGTTACGGGGCTCGCCGGTAACCAGAGCCGCTTCACCGAAAAATTCCCCTTCGCCTAAGGTGGCCACCAGAACTTTCTGGCCGCCCTCCTCACGATAGACGGCGGCGGATCCTGAGCGAATGATGTAGAACTTATCGCCTTGATCGCCTTGACGGACGATGGGGGCGCCGGAAGGAGTCCATTCGTGTAACACTTTATCGGCAATATCTGAAAGGCCGGTTGCACTAAGCGAGGAGAAGACCCGGCACTTCGTCAGGAACTCGCAGATTCTGACCGATTCGGCGACTTGAACGTCCGAGAAAATACGGCCATCCACCATATTGATAATACGGTCGGCAGCATCAAGGATGCGGTTATCGTGTGTGACAATTAGAATAGCGCAGCCACGCTGCCGCGCAAGTTCCTGGAGTAGCTGGATGACCTCCCGGCCCGAGTCCTTGTCGAGGGCTGCGGTCGGTTCGTCCGCCAGGATCAGACGCGGCCGATTGATCAATGCCCGAGCTATCGATACGCGCTGACGCTGGCCGCCCGACATGGCTTCCGGTTTTGCGTCAATGCGTTTTCCCAGGCCGAGCCGCTCCAGCATTTCCCCGGCCTGCCGCCGCATTTCCGGCCGTCCTGAGGGCTTTAGTTCCAGTGCCATCATCACGTTTTCAAATGCAGTGAGCGATTCAAAGAGGTTGTGCAACTGGAATATGAAACCGATTTCGCGCCGTACCCGAACCCTGGCGGCCGCAGCCAAACCGTTTAATTCGTGGCCAAAAACCCGAATGCTGCCTTCCTGGATCGACCGCAGAGCACCGGCAAGCGTGAGTAAGGTCGTTTTTCCGGAACCCGAGGGGCCGGTGAGAATGGCAATCTCGCCTGCATCGAGTTTCAAGCGATTATCGAAAAGCACTCTGCGCCGCGCGCCGCCCTCTCCGAAATAGTGCGACAGCCCGTCGACGTGAAGAATCGGCGATTCGCCGCTCATTTGAATACCTCGGCAGGGTCGGCGGTGAGCGCTTTATGAATCGCGACCAACGCCGCCACTATCGACATCCCGGCTGTGAAGGCCAAAACAACCAGTATCCGCGGGAAAGTAAGCACCATTTCGAAGTTAATAGTCGTGACAAGCAGGTAATAGAGCCCCCACGCAACGAATACACTCGGAATGAATGCGAGCAACGACAGGAGGAGTGCCTCGTGGGTCACCAGGCGAATCAGATACGTGTTCGGATAACCGATCGCCTTCAATGTGCCAAACAGGGGCATTCGATCCACCACGCTCGTATACAGAATCTGACTGCAGATGACGACGCCGACAATAAAGCCAATCATCAGACCCAATTTGAAAATGAAACCGATTGGTGTATAGGACAGCCAGAAGCGGGATTCCTGGTCGATCAGCTCGGGTTTTGTCCAGATGCGCACATCGGGAGGCAAGGTCTCCTGCAGTGCTTTCCGCACCTCGGCAACCGGCTCGCCCGGGGCCACGCGGAGCAGCCCGAATTCGACCCTGCCCGTCGCCGGGCCTATGGTTCGTCGTTCGGGAAAGTACTTGAAAAAATTGGTCTCACTCATCATCAGCGTGCCATCGGACTCGAAGTCGGTCCCTAAAGAAAACGTCCCGGCTATATGGACCCGCCGTCCGGCGAGTTCCGTCTGCACACCAATTGTCAAAGGACCGAAGAACCGTCGCGAGCGGCGGTCCGCCCAGGCCGACTCGGGTTCCTGCAAATCCGCCGGCACTACCATGAATTGCGGCAAAAAGGCAGAGTCCTGAATCGGAAGACCCACGACACGGATAATCCGCGACTGGTGGGTTTGTGGATTTCTCCAAAACGACAATTGCGACTCTACGTAAACCGGAAGCGCAGCCGTCACGCCATTCACGGAAAGCGCCTGTTCGAGCCGCCTGTAAGGAAATGACTCATGAATACCCAGGTGATGCTTCGAACTGTTGGTGATGATCAGATCGGCATTGAACCAGCGAACCAGCTTGATCTGACCATCGACCACGGCATTCAGGAATCCCATCTGCATAAACATCAGAACGGATGAGAACATGATCCCCGCAATGGCCAGAATCATTCGTTTCTTATCATGAGTGATACTGCGCCAGGCTAAAGGAACGCGGCGGGAAAACATTTCAGTACAGTACGGCAGGGTCTGCCTGGCGCAGCTTGCGCATGGCGAGCAGTCCGGCCGACCAGCACATGAAAACGGTAAGGATCAGAATCAACGCCGCACGAGATACCGGCATCGTCATTGGGAGGCCTGTGTTATCACGAACCGCCTTGTAGAGGGCCACCGAAAGGATCCAACCGAAGCCGAATCCTACGACTGCGAAAATCGATACTTCTTCAAAAACGATCCATTTCAGCGTTGCGTGATCGTAGCCGAGTGCGAGCAGGGTGGCGTACTCCCGCATCCGATTAGCAATGTCCGTCGCCATGACCTGATAGAGAATCACGACTCCGACCACAAGCCCGAGGCCCGCGCCCAAGGCAAAGACCGGACCTATGGAAGTCTCCCTGGCCCAGAAATCATCTTCCTGAGCCATCATCTCCGCACGGGTCAGCACGCGTGTATCTGTTGGAATAATTGTGCGCAGTGCAGCAGCAGCGGCTGCCACGCCTGCAGCCGGGCGGACATGAACGAGGCCGAGGCTGACTTGTTCCGGACTCCCGCTTTTATGCAGGCTGAGGAACGTATCCTCGCTCGTGACCGCCGCGCCGTCGGTGGCGAAGCCGGGCCCGATCCGATACTGGCCGGAGATCTGGATACGGTAGCCGCCAATCTCCGTTGTCGTGCCTGGATCCTGAGGGCCAAAGTGCGGACGGGATAATGAATCGATGAGGATTCGCCCATCGGTCAACAATTTCATCGATTCCGCCGGCAACTGCAGCGGATTCTTGGAAGGATCGAAGCCGAGAAGCAAAATCTGGTAGCGCAGGCGGCTCACAGGATTACGCCACTGTTGTGTATCCGCATAGAAGGCGACGGCGTCGGTGACTCCGCTGACGCTTTTGGCCTGGAATAGGCGCGTCCTTGGAATGGTACCGGTCTGGCCAAGATATTGATACTGAGGTGAGATCAGAAAAATATCGGCGTCGGTTGCATCGTAGACTGCCGTTGCCGAGCTCAGAATGGCCGCATGAAAGCCCAACTCCATAAAAATGAGGAGGACCGAAAAAGTCACGCCGGATAATGCGACAAGAGCGCGTACCTTCCTATGGGTCAGATTCCGCCAGGCGAATGGAGTGCGCGATCGCATCTGAATCCTATTTACTCGTGTCGATTCGGACCTCGACCTGTAGACCGACGAAGCGAGACGCTTCTTCACTATCCGCCAAGCGCGCACGGATTTGTACGACGCGTGCATCGGCGTCTTCTTGTGGATCTATGCTCCTTACCTGGCGTTTGAAAACGCTGGTACCTATTCGTTCAACAACTCCGCTCTGTGTTTTGGAAAGAGCCGGACTGGTGACGTGCACGCCCTGACCCACTCGGACCCGGGCGACATCGGTTTCATACACCTCCGCCATCACGTACATTTGGCCGACATCTCCCATCCTCAAAATGACGCGGCCCATGACAGCTTCACCGGGACTGGCGGCAATCTCGATAATTTGTCCATTGGAGGGGGCGCGGACAACGGATTTTTCGAGTTCAACTTCCGAAACATGCACCGCTTGCCTTAACGATTCCAACTGCCCCGACGCCTGAACGCTCTGCAACTCGGCCCGCCGGGTTGCCAATTGAGCTTCAGCCAGCCATCGATCCGTCTGCGCCGCTGCCTGCACCTCGCTTAGCGTTGCCTCTTCCGCTTCGATGTTGGCCTTCAGGCGGTCTAACTGTGATGCCTGCCGTTCCGACTCCTGGCGCGTGCCGACACCAGACCGTTCCAAACCGCGAATACGTTCCAGTTCGGTGGCCGCAAAAGCGAAATCCGCACGGAGAGCGCGGAGCTTCGCCTGCTGGGCCTCAATTTTGCGCATCGGTGCTTCGCTAAGCTGCTGAAGCCGGACGTTAGCTTCATGGATTCGCGCTTGAGCCGCTTCGGTATTGGCCCGTAATTGCGCCTCGGCATCGCGAAGTTGGCTGGCAGCGCGATCCCGCGCTGCCATGCGGGTTTTGTAGCTTTCGACGTAGGCGAGTACCTCTCCGGCTTTGACGAACTGACCTTGTTTCACCAGCAGTTCTTGCAGCCGCTCGTCACCGGCAACACCGATTTCAACTACTCTGTTTTCCGGCTCGAGACGACCCAGGGCTACGATATCGCGCGTCCGCGGTGGATTGTCCGGGTTCGCAGACGGTTTGGTTTGCGGCTGACATGCTGCGCCGGCAAGGCCGAAAAGGAGCAGAGCGCATGCTGTCAGAGGCGGATTCATGTGAAAAAAGTCTAACATGGAGGAGAATAGACGAAGCACGACGGGCAATACGAAAAAATCCTATCGGGCATTCAACTCTTTTGGCCCGCGGGGCGTCTACTAAGTGACAGCTGCAAACCCTCGAGAACGGAGAGATGATGCGCGCATTCGCATCGTTATCCTTGACTGTCACTCTGGCCATCGCCGCGTTTGGTCAATCGGCGGAGACTCCTGCTTCGTTTGAAATTGCAGACATCCACTCGAGTACTCGAACGAGCACTTTATCTTTTATGCGGACGACGAATCGGCCCGGCCGGTACGAGCTGGATAACGCCTCGATGCTGGAACTGATACGGACTGCATACACCTTCGACGCGAATAAAGTCGTCGGCGGGCCAACCTGGCTGGACTACGACCGGTTCGATGTCATCGTCAAGACGGCAGCGAAAATGCCGGACGCCGAAACTCTAAAACTAATGCTTCAGAACCTTCTGGCGGACCGCTTCAAGCTGGTGGTTCATAAGGATATCCAGCCCGTCACGGGTTGGGTTCTGGCGGTGGGCAAGGGCAAGCATAAGCTGAAGGAATCGGATGGGAAGGGCGAAACGGGGTGCAAGCTTCAGGCGCAAACGTCCACTCCGGTTCAGATCACGGGTGGCGTTTTCAACGTTCCGACACGCTCCTTCTCCTGCCGTAACATCACGATGGAGAAATTTGCCGAAGAACTCCGCGGGATGGCGCCTGGAGACCTAACGAACGCCGTCGTGGATTCGACTGGATTGAAAGGCGCCTGGGATTTCGATCTCAAGTGGCAGCAAGGGGGAATTCTGCAACTTCTGGGAGCCTCAGCGGATGTCGTCACGCTCCCCGCCGCGATCGATAAGCAGCTCGGCCTCAAGCTCGACGAGCAGAAAATTCCGACGGCCGTCCTCGTCGTGGACAAGGTGAACGAAAAGCCAACAGACAATGCAGCGGATATCGCCATAAAGCTGCCGCCTCCTCCGCCGGTCGAGTTCGAGGTAGTCGATATCAAGCCGAGCATTCCGCTCACCGCGGCAAACGTTCAACAAGCCATCGCCGGAGCGGGCAGGGCCGGCTTCTTTCCAGGCGGCCGGGTCAATTTGCCTCGCTTTAATCTGAGGACCGCAATCCTCTATGCCTTCAACCTGGTAGCCGTCGACGACATCGCTAATGTGCCGAACTGGTTCACAACCACCAACTTCGACATCGTTGCAAAGGCGCCGGCTGAAGTCTCGCCGGTCAGCGGTCATGCGCCCATTCAGGATCTTGGCCCGATGTTGAAGGCGATGCTGATCGATCGTTTCAAATTGAAAGCCCATTTCGAGGACCGGCCGGTGAATGCCTACACCCTGCTGGCGCCAAAACCGAAACTCAAAAAGGCGGATCTCACGCGGCGAACGGGCTGCAAGACGGCAAATGCTTCAAATTCAAATTCGAACTCCAGCCCGTTTGGATTCCTCGCGCTGCCGGACCGAATCGTTACATGCCAGAACATCACAATGGCGCAGTTTACGGATCAGTTGGAAGTCCTCGCTCAAAACTACGTTCACTATCCGGTGACAAATGGAACGGGGCTCGACGGAGCCTGGGATTTTTCGTTCACCTACACGCCATTTATCCTCAACCAGGTCGCGGGGGCGCGTGGAGCGGCGCCTCCCGGCGCCGGGCCAGAGGCTCCGGCCGCGGCTGAGCCTGGTGGTGGGACCACTCTCTTCGATGCGGTGGATAAGCAACTCGGGTTGAAACTTGAAATGCAGAAGCATCCGTACCCGATTCTGGTTATTGACCACATCGAGGAAAAGCCGACGGAGAATTGAACGCTGTCGTGCTCACGAGAAAACCTGAATTCGCACCGCCCGACTGAGCGGCGGCGAGCGGGGCAATGATGACGATAAAGACGACAAATGATGGCAGAATAGCGCGCATGTCTTACTGGCTGATGAAAACGGAGCCGGGCGCCTTCAGCGTCGAAGACCTGGAGCGTGCGCCGAACAAGACCACGGCATGGGATGGGGTTCGCAATTATCAAGCGCGGAACATGCTGCGGGATCAGATGAAGCCCGGAGACGCCGCTTTTCTTTACTACTCCAACTGCGAAGTCCCAGGCATCGTTGCGATCGTCGAAATTGTGGAGGAAGGTTATCCCGATCCGACGGCCTTTGACCGCCGGCATCATCATTACGACCCGAAGTCCGATCCCGCCAGTCCGCGGTGGTTCATGGTCGACGTGCAGCTAACGAAACGACTCGCTCGGATCATCTCTCTCAAGGAGTTGCGTGAGCATGCATCGAAGGAGCTCGAGGGGATGATGTTGCTTCGGCCCGGCAACCGGCTCTCGGTGACGCCGGTCAGCGAAGCCCACTGGAAATTCATTCACTCTCTTGAGCGGCGCAAACGCGCTAAGGCGAGGAAGTAGGCTCGATTCGTCCGTCGGCAACTCACCGTCTTGGTTCAAAGACTGATCGCTGAATCGGTTTTGCGGACCCGGCAATTTGACAGATTCCGGAGGACATCTCCAACATTAATAATCTCTACCTTGAGACTATTTGCGCCGCACCGCCATTCCCGATCGCGCCGCGCGCGCCGTGCGTTTGCCCTGATCTTTGCAACCGAGGTCGCAGGTTTGCAGTAGTTCAATCAAATGCGACCTGGGCGGCTAATTTCCTCCTACCAGAGAGTGTGAACCTGCGAATAGTTTCGAATCCTTCGATCCTTCGTTATCAAGACGGCTGTGTAAGTTCGCGCGGTCGACACAATGATTTGGTCGGCAGGATCGCCATGAAACGGTTTGGGCAAGCGGCAACTCTCGACGAGAATTCGCCGGTCGAGTTCCACCAGCTGCAGCGACCCCGGCGTCAGGGCCAGATCGAGCCAGTCGTTGAGGTCGCGATCAAGCGTGAGTTGTCCTTTTTCAACCTTCTTTGCCAATTCCCATATCGATATCATCGAGAGAAGAAGGTCCCTGTCTTCCACCGCCCGCGAAATCTCGGCTTTTGCCTTTCGCGATAACCGGGCGTCCTCGGTAACCCACCAAATCCAGGCATGCGTATCAAGAAGTCTCGGCATTCCACTCTTCCCCCGTACTGAAGGGGTCGCCGGACTCTTTCAGGATGCTGCCGGCAAGTGATTTTGAGGGGCCAGGCTTCAAATAGGGAACAAGACGCGCAATCGGCCGTCCCCTCTTCGTAATGACTACCGATGATTTTGTTTTTGCCACCTCATCGAGCGTCTTCAAGCAGGTATTTTTAAACTTACCTGCGGCAATCGTTCGCATGAGATGAATATAGCCACGACGAAATGGCCATGTCAATCCGGGATCAAGGGGAATCGCTCGTCTAAAATCCTGCGCGATATCTGCTGGTCGCGGCATTCTGCCACCTACCGGCCTGCGGCTTGTTCCTCGAGCCATTTGTCATAGCTGCGCTTGGGAAGAGCGAGAGCGGCTACGCTGAGAGCCGAGTCTGACCGCTTTTTCGCCACATACCAGAGGAAAGCAGCGGGAGTTTCGATCACGGCGCTGACGTCGCCCGGCGCGCGCAGCTGGACGCGCAGGACGTTCTGTAACTGGGGAGGCAGATCGGCGAAGTAGAACTTCGTGTCCTGGCCGCGGGGTGCAGAGAGGATCTGCGCGTTGGGGCCGAACCGTTTCTGAATTTCGATCTCATCGGCGCCGGGTGTGGGCTGTTGCGTTGGCGGCTCGCCAAACTGCCAGGTGGTTTCAATGACCGCGCCGGGATAGCCGCGTTTCAACAAAGCCAGCATCCGGCCCTAAGGCTCGCCGCGCTGCTTTGCGGAGAGCAGATCGTTACGGGCTTGTTCGGTGCGCCGGCGCGCTGAGAAGCATGAAGGGCGTCGTCGTTATCGAAGCGCTCGCGCAGCAGGCGCTCGACCACGATGGGCTTGACGAAAGAATTGGCGAAGCGAGAGTCGTCATTGCCCAGCGCGGCTTTGATTGCGGCAAGTATCTTCGGGGCGCGCGTGGTGGTCTCGATCCGTTTCACCTCTGCATCCAGCATTGCTGTCGTTACCTCGACCTTGTAGACCCGCTTCAGGGCGGACTCTTTCCTCAAATCGACCTGCACGAGATTTCGAGGGCTGCCGCAGGCAGCGCCTGCTCGAACGGCGGCTTCTGACCGGTGCGGTGGTTGTAATACACGCGCTCGATGGCTGCCCTGTCGGCGCGGATAGAATAGGTGAACGCAGTCCCTTGGGCGTGAAGCGGCACACCATTCAGCAGGCAAAGAATGACGAGTGACGCGGATGACGCAGATGGGGCGCCTCAAAAGTTCGTTTTTGCGCCCCATCTGCGTCATCCGCGTCATCTGCGGCTAAAAAAGTTTGATTGCGGCATAGCCGAGTTATGCCTTTTGTGGCTATTCTCTTTTCCATGCTGAACGCGGAAAGGCGCCGACAATTCCTGGACCTGATGGCGGAATCCGGCTGGGACACACTGCTCCTGTACGGACATAGCTGGCGAAAAGACTTCTTCCGCTGCCTGATTAATTTCAATTTCTTTGGACCCCACGCATTGGCGGCGCTCACGCGATCGAATGAACTTTCTGTGGTCCTGGCGCATCCGTGGGATCGGGAACGCCTGTCGGGGAAAGTGGATGCGAATGTGACCTGGCAATCGGACTTCACAAGCGCGGTACGCCAATGGACATCGGGCAAGACGGCAATTGCAGGCAGGGAGTTCATGGAGGCGCGGTTTGTCGAGGAAAGTAGCGTTTCTGCGACGTCTGCCGTGGAGGCCATCCGGCGCTTCAAGACCCCCGAAGAAATAGAATATGTCAAGCAGGCTGCGCGGCTGGCCGACGCCGGTTACCAGCATTTTGTCGATACGGCTGAAGTGGGCATGGCGGAGTACGAGCTTGTTGCAGAGGTCGAGGCCTTTCTGAAAACGAATGCGGCCGAAGATAACTTCATGCTGATCGGTTCGGGCGGAACCGAGGTCTTCGGGATGAGGCCGCCGACGGAGCGGAAATTCCAGAAGGGCGATAACATCACGACCGAGCTGACGCCTCAGGTCAACGGCTACTATGCTCAGATCTGCCGGACCCTCGTTCTGGGCGAGCCGAGCGACAACCAGAAACGATCATTCGCCATCTTTCAGGAGGCGCAGGCCGCCGCCCAGAATTTCGTCAAGCCGGGCGTGAACGTGAAAGATGTCGCGAGGGTGCAGAACGATGTGTTCCGCCGCGAGGGTTACGCAGAATACACCGGCGCGAAATATACACGGGTCCGCGGGCACAACCTGGGCCTCTATCCGGACGAGAATCCGTGGGTGCTGGAAGATGTCGATTGTCTGGTCGACAAGGGAATGGTCGTGATCGCGCACCCCAACACCTACCTGCCGTTGTCGGGATACATGGTGTTCGGCGACACGCTTCTGGTGACGGATAACGGCTGCGTGTCCTTGAATAAGACCGAAAAGAAACTTTTCAGCAAAGAGGTGTGATTGAAACGAGGGCTGATCACGTGGGATAAATCGGAAATACCGCCAACGGTGTTTGAGCAGCGGGTGGATCGTGTGCGCCGCGTTCTGGCCGAACGCGAACTCGCGGCGCTGGTGGTTTATTCGGAATTGTGGCGGTCGAATCAGGCGCGCTTCTTTTGCAACTACATGCCGTATTTCAATCGCGCGATCCTCATCATTCCAAGGGATGTGCCTGCGACGCTTCTATGCGGGCTGTCGCCGCGCGTGTATGGATGGATCCGGTCGGTGACGACCATCGAAGATGTCCGCCCGGCAGGGAACTTCGCGAAGCCGCTTTTCGAGATTGCGACCGAGCGGAAGTGGACACGCATCGGCGCGCTGGATTTACCGCAATTCCCGTACGACATTCACGAGGCTTTGCAGTCTGGGCCGATGGAAGTTGCGAATGTCGAGTCGGCGGCGGTCTATCTGCCGGCTGAAGACCAAAGCGAAATCGCGATGCGGAAGAAAGCCTCTGAAATGCTGACGCGTGTTCTCGAAGAAGAGGTCCCGCGCGGCGTCGGTAAAGTGGACCACTATTTTGTCGGACAGCTCGAAAGGCGGCTGCGACGGGCGGGCGCGGAAGATCTAATTGTGCTGCTGAAGAACGGCGAAACGGTTGCGGCTCCGCCCAATGGAGCGGTGCTTAAAGAAGGGTATTCGGTCAGCCTGGCGCTGGAATATCGCGGACATTGGGTGCGGGTTCCGGACAATGACGAATTCATGTGGGGATCGTATCCATATGAATGTTATTGAGAAGATCCTCGCGAAGGCGAGCGGCAGGAAAGAAGTGGCGCCCGGCGAAGTGATCATCGCCAATGTCGATTTGATGGTGATGCATGACCTCAGCGCGAATTTCGTCATGCGTGTTTTCCGGGAAGAGTTGGATGGCGGGACGATCCTCGATCCCTCCCGGATTGCGATTGTCTTCGACCATAACTTTTCGCCTGCCACCGAAGAGGCCGCGCGGACGTTGCATAAAGTGCGCCGGTTTGCCGCGGAGCACGGGATCCGGAATCTATTCAATGGCGGCAACGGCAGCCTTCATCATGTGATCATCGAAAACGGTCTGTGGGCGCCGGGACAAGTCATCATCGGCTGCGATTCGCACACGCCCGTTTACGGAGCCCTGGGAGTGTTCGCGACCGGTGTCGGGAACAACTCGATGGCGGCGCTTGGATTCCAGCATGGAAAGGCCTGGTTCAGGATTCCCTCCACGATGCAGGTATTTCTCCACGGCAAGACACGCGGCACCGTGGCGCCCAGGGACGTTGCTCAGTACGTCGTTGGACATCTTGGAGAAGACAGCGCGATCTACCGGGCGCTGGAATATGCCGGGCCTTACGTCGAGCAGCTCTCGATTGAAGACCGCATGCTGTTCCCGCTGATGTCGATCGATCTCGGGGCGAAGGCGTCTTTCATTAATCCGGACGAGAAGACTGCTGCGTATGCGCGAGCATTCTCGAAGATCAAAGACTTCGAGATGTTCACGAACGACGCGAATGCGAAATACGAGCGAATCGTCGATATTGACGTCTCCCAGCTCGAGCCTCAGGTCGCCTGTCCGCCGACCGTCGGGAATGTAAAGGGATTGTCGGAAGTCGAAGGCACCCATATCGACCTTGCGGAGATCGGCGGCAGCACGGGAGGCCGCCTCGACGACCTTCGCGTGGCTGCAGGCATACTGAAAGGCTGCCGGATCGATCCCGGCGTCCGCCTTCAAGTCGTCCCGGCAAATCGCAGTGTCTATAAAGCGGCGCTTCAGGAAGGATTGATCGAAGCGCTGCACGATGCGGGGGCCGTTATCTTCCCGCCCAGCGCCGGATCCAATCAGGCGGTCAACATGGGCGCCATGAGCGAAGAGGAAGTGATGATCTCGAATCAGGCGAGAAATTTTCCGGGCCGCAACGGTCATCCGAAAGCGAAGCATTATCTGGGTTCAGCGCGGACGGTTGCTTCGTCCGCGCTGAACGGAAAGATCAGTGGTTAACCTTTATACCGAATCCGCCAGATACGGTTTCCGCCGTCGTCCGAAACCAGCACGGAACCGTCGGGCGTAACCGTCACGCCTACCGGCCGGCCCCATTTGTCGTTCTTCTGCGGATCGACGACAAAGCCCGTCAGAAAGTCTTCGACGGCGCCAGGCTTGCCGTTCTGGAACGGAATAAAAATCACCTTCGCTCCATTTGTCGTCGAGCGATTCCATGATCCGTGAAGTGCAACGAACAGGCCGTTTCTGTAGTGCTGCGGGAATTGCGAGCCGGTGTAGAAGGCAATGCCAAGCGGAGCAGAATGCGCGGGAATCAGTACATCGGGAACGATCGCACGTTTGACGAGATCGGGTTCCTTCTGTGGGACGCGAGAATCGACGTGGCCTCCGATATAGGAGTACGGCCAACCATAGAAGCCGCCGTCTTTAACCGACGTCGTGTATTCGGGCGGCGTATCGTCACCAAGGTTGTCCCTCTCATTGACTGCGGTCCAGACCGTATTGGTTCCCGGCTGCAAAGCCAGACCCACCGGGTTACGCAGTCCGGAGGCGAAGACGCGGAAGCCGGTTCCATCAGGATTGTATTCCTGAATCATCGCCCGGTGTTCGTTGCCGGTGCCTTGCTCGTCGATGTTGTTTAACGATCCGACGGAAACATAAAGTTTCTTGCCGTCGCGGCTGAAGAGGACGTTCCGCGTCGAGTGATTACCGAATCCTGAGAGGTCGGCGAGCTTCTCGGGCGGTCCTGAAGCCTTCGTGTCGCCCGTCTTGTACTTATAGCGCACAAGGCTATTCGTGTTTCCGACATACAGATACCCTTCATGGAAAGCCAACCCGAAGGGCTGAGTCATCTCGCCATTGCTTGCGGCCGGAGCCGCGCCGCGGCCCTGTCCGCCGCGCCCTCTCTGGGGCGGGGTGCCCTGCTCGAAGGTGAAACGTTGATCGGGAAGTCCGTTCTTGGTCGACGAGCGCAAAATCACGACCGCATTTTGAGAGGGTTCGGAGACGAAAAGATCGCCGTTAGGCGCATAAACCATCATGCGGGCATTCGGAACATTATCGGCAAAGAGCTCCACTGTAAACGCTGCCGGAACTTTAGGCATCGCATTGTCGGGTCTGGGAACGACGCTGCCTGGATTCGGTTTGGCAGCCATCACGGGCGGTACCGGCGGCACATTCTGCTGAGCGGCAATGACCGCGGAGAGACTGGCAACTCCGAGGCAAAGAAGAATCAGGATTCGGGATCTTTTCATTTGAACTCCACGCAGAGTTTTAGAACGGTAGGTATCGTAGCGTACCGGCGGCGCGGGAGGAAAGTGCATATAAAAAGGCCCGCCTTTGCGGGCCTCTTATCAGTACGAGTTTAAACAGTGTTCCTTTATTGGCTAAATTACCTCCTGCGAGGCATGGTCTAGCACCCCTCGATCCAAATTTGCTGTGAGGTGTTTAATTCCCCTCCTTTTCAAGGAGGGGAATTCGCGATATCAAAAGAAAACGGCGCGAAGCGACCTTATTCATAGCGAACGGGGTGGTTAAGATCGAATCGCGAAGCGCACCTTATTTTGTTGAACTTACTAACCGCCCCGTCTGCGCCTCAGAGGAACGGGCCTATCAATTGATGGCGCAGCCACCCCGCCTTGGAAAGGCGGGGAATATCGCTGACTCCAGCTGATTGTTTTTCGATAGCGATTCCCGCTTACCAGAACGTCGTACACTCCACTTCATGGATGTTTTCCACGATTCGATCCGCCGTCACGTTTGCATTCCCCACTTTCGGACTGTGGCGTTTTCGATGGTCTTGAAAATCAGGTTCTCCACAATCAACCCCAGCAGAATGACGGTCAGCAACCCCGCGAACACGTTGGCGATCAAGAGTTGATTCTTGTTTTCGAAAATGTACCAGCCAAGGCCTCCCGACCCCGAACTCACTCCGAAAACCAGCTCCGCTGCAATCAGGGTTCTCCAGGCGAAGGCCCAGCCGACCTTCATGCCTGTCAGAATGTTCGGGAATGCCGCGGGAACGAGAATCCGTGTGATGTAGCCCGCTTTGGAGAGGCCATAGTTCTGGCCGACCATTCTCAGCGTCGCGCTGACTCCGCGGAATCCCGCGTAGGTGTTGAGCGCAGCGGACCACAGCACCGCATGAATCAAAACAAAGATGATGCTGTTATCGCCGAGTCCGAACCAGATCAGCGCGATAGGCAGCAAGGCAATCGACGGCAGGGGATTGAACATCGAGGTGAGAATCTCGAGCAAGTCCGATCCGATCCGGCTGGCGCTTGCAAACGCCGTCAGTACGCCGGCCAACAGCAACCCTGCAAGATATCCTTTCAGGAGAAGTGTCAGAGTAAATGAGACGGCTCTGGGAAGCTGACCGGAAACGATCGAGGAAGCCAGGGCGCGGACGGTCTGGACGAATGTGGGCAGCAGCAGCGGGTTGGAAAGCCACCTTGCATATCCTTCCCAGACAACAGCAAGGGCCATAAGCACGATGAGTTTTCTAAGCATGCATCGCGCCTCCGGGCGCGGTTGCATCGAACAGCATTTCGTGAACGTGCGCGGCCTCGAGGTTTACATTTTCGAGCTCGGCTTTGACGCGGCCGGGTTGTGCGCTCAACAGGAGAATCCGCGTGCCGAGCCGGATCGCTTCGGGAATGGAGTGCGTGACAAAGATAACGGTGAAGCCGGACTCGGCGCAGAGCTGGAGCAGCTCCTCCTGCATTTTCGTGCGCGTCAGCGCGTCGAGTGCCGCGAAAGGCTCGTCCATCAGAAGGATTTGCGGGTTCATCGCCATCGCTCTTGCAATCGCCACCCGCTGTTTCATGCCGCCCGATAAGGTGTGTGGATAATTTTCTGCGAATTTAACGAGGCCGACTTTCTCGATGAACGTATCCGCTCTCGCGCGAGCGCCGGTTCGGTGCAGTTTGCCGCTCGCCGTCAGGGCGAAGACGATGTTTTCCCGAACGGTCTTCCACGGTAGCAGTTGATCCATTTCTTGAAAGACGAAGATGCGGTCGGGACCGGGATTCTGAATGAGCTTGCCGTCCAGCAGGATTGTTCCTGCGGCGGGCTGAATATATCCGCCGATCGCGCGTAGAATCGTGGACTTTCCACATCCGGAGGGTCCGAGAATGACATATCGATCTGAGCGGGAAACTTGAAAGCTGACGCTTTCTACAGCTGTGAGGGACTGCTTGCCGTTGCCGTACTGCAACGTTACGTCGTCCACTTCGAGGAGATGCATCAGCTTCCCGGGTTGCTCTGAATCTCCGGGAAGAATAAATCCTTCCAGGAGCCGGGACGCGTGTTGATCGAACCAATGTCATGCATGAAGGTGGCGTACTTCATGATGTTTTCGGGAGCGGTCGTGAATTTCACGCTCGGGTCGTTAAGGACGTCGAGGATTTCCTGCCGGGAGAACCCGATTTCGCCCGTCGCTTGAAGGAGGATGTCCGCCGCGCTTCCTTTGTCGCTGACGATGAGGCTGATGGCCTGTTGCAACGCCTTCAAGACGGCTGCATACATTTTCGGATTGTGATCTCGAAAAGCCGACGTGGTGGAAAGCATCGTAAAGGTTGTGGAGCCGCCCATGACATCATCCGATGTCATGACGGTGTGAATGTGCGGGTCTTTCCTCTCGCGTTGATGGAACGGCGGCGAAGTGAAGTGCGCGTCGACGGTGCCCGACCCAGCCAGCAGCGCGACGACGCCGTCCGGATGCGACATCGTAATGGTAAACCTGTCGAAGTGCGACACGTCGCCGGCGCCGAATTTCTGCCGCGCGTACATCTGCATGACGATGGACGGAATCGACACCTTTACGGCGGTCACTGCAATTTTGTCCCGATCTGTGAAGTCTTCCAGTTTCTGTAAGTGGTCGGATCTGGCATTGAGATACATCGGCAGCGATGACATCGCCGCCGCGCCCAGGACCTTTGCCGAATCGCGCGTTCTGTCCCAGAGGATAAGAAAGGCGGGAGGGCCCGCGGCAATGAAGTCCACGGAGCCGGAAAGCAGGGCGTCGTTCATGGCGGATGGACCGCCGAGGTCGATCCATTTCACATGCATGTTTGGTATGCCGGCGCTCCGAGCCTGTTCTTCAACGAGGTGATTCCGTTCCATGACAAGAAGCGGAAGAAACCCGACCCCGCCGGCCCCGCGTGGGATGCGAACTTCTGTGACTTCGCTTCCAGGAGGAGTTGCAGGCTTGCTGCACGCCGCGAGCAGAAAGAAGAAAGCTACAGCCGCGGAGCGGCGAAAGAGCTTAGCCACGGCTTGCACAGCGGAGATTGAGCGGTGTGTTTGACGGACTGGCATTCCCCTCCTTTTCAAGGAGGGGTGGCTGCGCCATCAATGAAATGGTCCCGTTCCTTCGCGGCGCAGACGGGCGCGAAGCGCGAGCCCGATAAGGCCGAAGCATTAAAGTGGTTAGTAAATTCAACAAAATATGGTGCGCTTCGCGATTCCTGGATAACCACCCCGTCCGCGCGGCTAACGATGCTGCGCAACATTTTTTGAATCGCGCGGCCACCCCTCCTTGAAAAGGAGGGGAATGTCGCTCGATTTCCGTATTGGGAAACAGCCCAGAAGGCCGGGCGAACATCATGGCGTTGTCGCCCTGATGACATCGTTGACGTCCGCGAGTTGATCGAAGCGCCAGCAGAGATCGATCAGTCGGTCTACCTGTGCTCCGGAAAGGCGGGGAAGCGCCTGATCCCGGAACTTTTCTTCAAGTTGCCGGTCGCTCAGTGGACGCCGCAGATTACCCAGAGATTGTTCAACAAAGCGGGTGATCGTGCGGCCGTCCGTCAGATCGACCTCGATGTGTGATTGGTCTTCAGTAATCGAAGCGTCCCCAGTGGGACTAACCTTTTCGCGGACGTTTCTGATCGACGGATCATTCACAGCCGCGTCGGTAAATTCCTGCAAACCTCCCTTACCCCGAACCAGGCCGATCGCCGCGGCATGATAGATCGAGTATTTGCTGTCGAGCCCTCGCATAATCTCCCGCTTATTGCAGAGATCCAGCACCAGCGGCGCGACCCGGACACGAACCGCTTTGATGGCATCCGGTTCCGGGCGGTAATCGCGATGCAGATCGATACAGCCGTCGATCGTGGGTTGCACGACGATACCGCATGGATAGGGCTTGTAGGTGTTGTAACGGATCTGGAAGTCTTCGCCAAGCCCGGCTGTAATTTTCGAGAGGTCGTAATCGGAGGCCAGAACCGCCGCAAAACCGCGCGGGCTTTCTATAGCGTATTCACCGGCCGTGAAGTTTTCCTTCGCCATGATGGCGGCAAAGTAGCCGTTGCGCGCAGCGTGGCCGGCATGAAACGACTTGGCCATCGATCCGAACATCTCTCGAATACCGGAAGCCTGGGTTGCCGCGAGACCCATTGCCCATATCATTTGCTGCGTTGAAAGGCCGATCAGCTTTCCGATCGCGGCCGCGGCGCCGAATACTCCGGCAGTTGCTGTAATGTGCCAGCCGGCATTGTAGTGCGCGGGATACACGGCATTGCCGATCCGCGACTCGGTTTCGAAACCTACCAGAAAGGCGTGCAAAAAGTCCTGCCCGCTGATGGGCTTGGTGCTTGCATATGCAAACAACGCGGATGCTACCGGAGGCGTCGGATGGATATAGTTCATCGGAGTCGTGTCGTCGTATTCAAACACGTGGCCGCTGATGCCGTTGATCACAGCCGCATATAGAGGATCGAATCGCTCGGCTCGTGCCAGCAGCGCTGCAGTGCGCTCGCCGGAGAAAGGCGAGAGCGCGCGTATCGCAATGTCGACCGCCGGTTCGCGGCTGCCTCCGACGGCACAGCCGACGAAGTTCAGGAGGGAGCGCCTGGCTTCGTGTATAACGTCGTTGGGAATCTGTTCGTACCGGCTCGACACGACGTAGGACGAGAGTGTTTTGGTTTGGGACATCGCGGATGATTGTACACTTCCCCATTCATGAAAGGAGCTGTCTGTGGATAAGGAAATGTTTGAAAAGGGCCTGGCGATCAGGCGTCAGGTTCTCGGAGCCGATTTTGTCGATAATGCGTTTGCAACGGCGGATGATTTCAATCGTCCGTTGCAGGAATTGGTCACGCAATACTGCTGGGGTGAGGTCTGGGGCCGGCCCGGGCTGGATAAGAAGACCAGGAGTCTGTTGAATCTCGCAATGCTGTCCGCTTTGAACCGCCCGCATGAGATTAAGGTTCACGTGAAAGGCGCGCTGGCGAACGGGCTGTCCAAAAATGAAATCATGGAGGTATTTCTCCAGGTCGCGATCTATTGTGGCGTGCCCGCTGCAGTAGACAGCTTCCGGATTGCGAGGGAAGTGTTCAAGGAGTTGGAGAAATGACGGATCGCAGCCTCGGCTTTATCGGTGTCGGACGGATGGGCGGACGTCTTGCGCGCCGGTTGATCGATGCGGGCTATCACCTCACCATTTTCGACACCAGTGCCGGCATGATGCGGCCGTTCGTCGAGCAAGGAGCAACGGCCGCCGATTCGCCGGCGGCTGTTGCGTCTGCTTGCGAAATCGTGATCACGTGCCTGCCGACGCCCTCGGTCGTTCACACCGTTGCGCTTGGGAATTCCGGGATTGCCGATGGCAGCAAGGTCAAGATCTTTATCGATATGTCGACGACCGGCGCCACTTACGCAAAGCGCATCGCCGAAGGTCTTCGCGCAAAGGGCATCCAGTCGGTCGATGCTCCGGTGAGCGGGGGACTGGTAGGGGCGGAGAAGGGAACCCTCGCCGTTATGGTGTCGTGCGACGAGGATCTGCTGCCACGAATCGCTCCAATCATCGAAGTGTTCGGAAAAATGTTTGTCCTGGGACGCGAGCCGGGAATGGGGCAGACGATGAAGCTTCTGAACAATCTTCTTTCCGCGACAGCGATGGCCATCGCCTCGGAAGCGGTCGTGATGGGAATTAAAGCCGGCCTCGATGCCAAACAGGTTTGCGAGGTGATCAACGCCGGGACCGGCCGGAATAGCGCGACCGCGGATAAGATTCCGAGATGCGTCATTCCACGGGCCTTCAACACGGGCTTTTCGATTGCCCTGTTGAATAAGGATGTGCGGCTCTGCCTGGAGGAAGCCGACGCGCTTGGCGTGCCGATGATCGTCGGAAATGCAGTGCGCCAGTTGCTGCAGATTACGATGGCCAGCGAAGGGCCGGATGCGGACATGACCGAAGTTGTGCGTCCACTCGAAAAGTGGACGGGTATCGAGGTCAAGTGAGGGAAATTAGCCACAAAAAGCACAACAGGATCCTTTTTGTGCCTTTTGTGGCTGATTCCCCTCTTATGCAGGTGACGAAAGACCAATGGGGCGCCTTCATGGCCGTCTTCCTCGGCTGGATCGTCGATGCCTTCGATTTCAACATCCTCGCCTTCATCCTGATCGATATCGAGAAAAGCTTCACCGTGGACCGCGCGCTCGCCGGCGCGCTTGGCACCGTCACGCTGATCATGCGGCTGGTGGGGGGAACGGCGGCGGGCGCAGCGGCAGACAAGTGGGGGCGCAAGTACCCGCTGATGCTTTCAGTGCTCTGGTTCTCGCTGTTTGCATTTCTCAGCGGCTTCTCCTCGTCCTACGCAATGTTGTTCGGCTTGAGAGCCTTATTCGGAATCGGAATGGGGGGCGAGTGGGCGGCCGGCATGCCACTGGTTTTCGAGCACTGGCCGGCGAAGCTGCGCGGTACGGTTTCCGGATTGATGCTCGGCGGATGGTATTGGGGATACCTGTTTGCGGCGATCACCTTTCAGTTCGTTTATCCCCTGTTCAGCGGCCATCCGGATCTTGGCTGGCGGGTCATGTTCTGGATGGCGATCGTTCCCGCGCTGTTCACCTTCTGGATTCGCTCGCGCGTGTCCGAAAGCCCGGTGTGGCTGGAACGGCAGCAGCTTCTGAAGCAAGCCGCGAGCACGCGAGCCATTGATAAGGTTTCAGTAGGAAGAATTTTTCAGCGCGATTTGATTCTCACCACGTTACATACGACGGCCATCATCGGTTCGTTCATGTCCGTGTACTACTCGGTGAACTTCTGGTATCCGACGTTTCTGCGGGAGGCCGGCCGTCCCACGCTTCCGTATCTGGCGGCTTTCAACTTCGGAGCCATCATCGGCGTTGCGGCATGGGGCCGTTTGTCGGAAACCCGGCTTGGGCGGCGCGGCGCCGTCACCATTACGATCGTGGTCGGCATGGCGTCGTTGCCTTTATATCTGCACGCGACGACGTCTCTCACTCTCGGTTTGGGTGCCCTGCTCATGGGCGCATTCGGGATGGGGATCTGGGGAATGGCGCCTGCCTACACCAACGAACGCTTTCCGACAGCTGTTCGGGGTGTTGGTCCGGGTTTCTGTTATCACGCAGGCGCCGCGATTGGAGCCCTGATGCCGTTGGTGCTGGGCCGTCTGCAGGACCGTGGCCTGCGTCTGACCACGGCGATGTCTCTGGCGATGCTGGTTTCCGGTGTTCTTTCCGCAACGTTGATCTGGCTTGGGCCGGAAACTCGCGGCCGGGAATTCTCCGCAGACGACAATTAAGGGAATGATCCTGACGATGCTTGCGAGGGTGAGGCGCTCAGTCGAGCCGGACGACCCAACCTTTCAGCTCTCCGGCCGGTGAGGGATATCGTGCAGCAACCAGGGGATCATGTCCCGGTATGACGTGCTCGCGTGAACTCGCCAGCGCATATGCGCGACGGTAGCCTTCGCCGACCTCCGCAAGATTGAACGCCACAGGATAGGGAATTCCACGCTCGATATTGGCGTACAGGTGGGATGCGTCCGATGCGAGGACGACGCTTCCGCGCCGTGTTTCGACCCGGACAATCTGCATACCCATCGTGTGGCCGCCGACATGATGGACACTGAGGCCGGGGGCGACTTCCTCGTCGCCGTTGTGAAAGACCAGGCGTCCAGCGAAGAGCCGGCGGATCATGGCGGAGACGTCTTCGGCATCGAAGGGCCAGCGCATGAAGGCATGCGACATATGGCGGCCCGTGCAGAACTGCATCTCGCGGTCCTGGATGTGAAAGCGGGCGTTAGGGAAGAGGTCGTGGTTTCCGGAGTGATCGTAGTGCATGTGCGTGATGATCACGTCCTCGACCTTGGACGGTTCGATGCCGATCGCGCGCAGGCCGTCCTCGGGACTTTTTATGAATGTACGGCCGCGCTTGCGGGCCGTCGCTTCGTCAAACCCGGTATCGATGACGAAGGTCTGGCTGCCGGACCGGACTGCCCAGACGTAGTAATCGAGCGGCATCGGCGAATCGTCGTGCGGATCCGAGACGACAAAATTCTCCCGGGCGGTCCGCTCGTGGTGCGCGTACCGGACAGCATAGATTTCCCAATTGCCCATAGATGTTGAGCCGCAGATGACGCGGATGGCGCAGATGAGCGCATCAAGAATCTTTTAAGGCATCCATC
>DASXLG010000308.1 GCA_036496425.1 Terriglobia bacterium
CTGCAAGCGAGAAGTTTAGAAATGCAGGCTGCAGGTCGCGGCTGCAAGCGAGAAGTTTAGAAATGCAGGCTGCAGATCGCGACTGCAAGCGAGAAGTTTAGAAATGCAGGCTGCAGAGCGGGAGTGCAACCTGGGGATTGAGAAATCTCACATGCGCGGTGCAATCGTATCGCTCGTCAGCATCGCGTGTGATTATAGAACGCGACGTCCGATCCCCCAAAGCGTTGATCTTTGCCAGATGACTTCAGCTGCCCGCTTGGCCTTGAACCGCCTGATAAATGAACACCTTAGCGGAAGCTAAGTTGTTCTTTGCGAGATCCGTCATCCCAGGTTCCCAGAGCCAACGCCCGTGTTCGTGGCACTGGGTGTGGTAGACACACTACTGGATGCTTTGCGTCGGATTCAGCGTCTGCTTTCAATCGGAATCGGTGTCGGCTTTCGCCGGAATACGCGACCTGATCGAGCTAATAAAGGCACGGGCAATGCAGGAGCCGGACGAGAAGGAGGAATGAGCGTGGAGCGGATCTCTGCAATTCGTTTACGCTCAATGGTCATCTGTTCTGCCCGGCTATGCAAACCACGAGGCGGCGTATGGTTGCTGGAGTGACAGTAGGGTAAAATGGATTTTAGTTATGAGCACTGCAATCGGCACGCTGCTGAGCCGCTCTCCTAACATTTGTGGTGGGCGCATCCGAATCGACGGAACACGTGTAACTGTCCATCAGGTCGTGACCTGTTATCAACGCGGGCTAACAGCAGAAGAAATCGTCGAAGAATATCCTCACATCAATCTTGCTCAGGTCTACGCAGCCCTCGCCTGCTATCACGCCAATCGGGATGAGATCGATCGCGAACTCGAAGCGGAAACCTCCGATTTTCTTCGGCTCGCTGACGAATCCAAATCGAATTCCTAAAGAGTGAAGGCTTCCCTTTATTTGGACGAAGACACGATGGCTACTGCTCTGGTCGTTGCGCTCCGCGCGCGTGGTGCGGATATACAAACATTCGTCGATGCTGGTTTGCGGGGAAAGGAAGACGGAGCGCTACTGGAATGGGCCGCTTCAAATAAAAGAACGCTCTACATTCAACGTGCCGGATTTCTGCAAATTGCACAAGATATCTCGACAGTGGTAAAGAACACGCTGGCATCATTATGGTTCCACGCCAACGCTACGACATACCCGATCAAGGACCTAACGTGTCCACAGGCCGCGGGACAATTTCAAATGTATTAACTTAGAAAAAGTGAACGTGGCAAAATGGGGGCGACCTTGTATTGCTTTGAGGAGTTCTGACCTATGGTCGAGGATGAACAACCCAAGTTGAAACGTCGCGCGCCACGAAAACCGGCACGAACGGCGGCAGTTGGAAAAGTCAAGACTGCCGCTTCCGTCGACAATCCTGCCTTCTTGGAAGACGTCGTGAGGCGCTTGGAGGGTCGGCAATCAGATAAAAACATCGTGTTGAACGTGCCGATATGGGGATGGACCGGAGACGGTAAGACTTGTTCGCTACTAACCGCTATCCATTACTGCGACCCTGCGCAGCACCCTCTTGGTCTGGCACTTATTACAAATACCGACGAGCTGACTAAGCTTGAGAATTCGGCTGAGGAATACAGGGGTTTAAACCTAACCGCGACGGCTGTAGGAACAACTGTTCGTCTCCGCGATCTCTCTGAAAAATTTGTAGATGATTGCGAGTGGCCCCCTGGTACAGACGAACCATCCGCGTACATTCTCGCAATAAGAAGCATCAGTGGTACGTTAGGTTATGTTCTGTTTCCAGATATTAAAGGTGGTAGTTTTCGGGAACTCGACGAAACAGCTCGGGATATCTTGAGCAAGGCCCACGCTATTCTGTTGCTTGTGAATCCAGAGCTGTATGTACAGCAAACGACCGATGGGAAACGATACAGGGACGAAATATTGGCGCGCCTTCAAGAGTTTGCTGAGGCTGAAGTCCCTGTGTGCATAATGATCACGAAGGCCGATCGTTATCAAGGGCCAAACGACGGCGCGGACACCGCATATAATCAACTGACCATAGTTGTCGAACGCCAGAAAAACCTCAAGGCTTTGCTTTGTAGGGTATCCGTTATTGGCATCGGCGTACCCATGGAGGACGACAAACTGCCTCTCGCGTCCGCAAGAAAGCCTGAGACCTTGCTGAGGGCATGGATTTGGTTGCTCGCTGAAGCCCTTCACCGAACCTCCATGGAGATACGGAAGGTTGTCCCTTCGGTTAGTTTTCGGACCAACGGGGAAGGCGCTACACTTTCCGTTCGTACGATACCGGAACTACGTCAATTGGGTCACTTCAGTGGTTCGCCTGGACGAGTCTTATGCGCAACAAATGACGACGCGCGGTCAGTTGCATTTACATTTGTGTCCGAGAAGGGTGAGTTGTTAGAGACTTCCTTGGAGTCAACTGCGATCCAGGAACCCAAGTTCAAAGCTGCCGGTGCAATACCTGGTTGGGCGCACATAGATCTCCTTGCCCACTATGTTGGAGGTGAGTTCGTTCTTGGCGCTCGGGCAAAGTGTAATTTCGTATGGCAGGGAACGAAAGGCACACATTTAAAAAAGATCTCCCTGCCCTACGAAATGGTCTCTTGGACCCCTATCACTGGCCGTCGCATTATAGGAGTTGACGCGTCGGGCAGGTTACACTCGTTACATTACGAAGGCGAAAAGTGGTTGCAAGCAGACTACATTGAAGGATTTTTAAAACCCTCGTCTGTCCTTACTTGCGCTTTTTCGGAGCGGTCCTCTCACGCCTTTGTTTTTAACGGCGATGCAGTTGAAGGCGTCGTTGTTGCTGCCGATGGAAAATTGGGAAATCGCGTTGCGCCTGATTTGATGGCAAAATTCGATACAACCGACACGATGACTAACAGGTTAGGACTGTGTTTATCAATCAGCAGCGACGATCAAGCAAGAATTAGCGCTTCAGGTAAGCCCCTTGAACTCGGCCCCGTCTATCCTGATGAGGCGAAAGCGGCTTGCGCGCTGGCTCCTTATTCAGCACTTCTAGCTCTAATTAACCCCGATCTCAGACTCAGCGCAGCCGCGATCGTGGGCTCTAAAATCATCAAGACGAGTCCCGAGAATTCACCACTACTTGATGCTGCTCCTCAAACCATGGTTTGGGCTAACTCTGGTGAATTACTTGCCGTTTCATTTGCCGATAAGACCTGGCGGTTATTCCGTCCGATGGGCCTTGGCAGTTGACGAGGCCACTGTGACGATAGATATTGCAGCATTCCTACCTGCAGGTGAATGGGCGGAAATTCGTACATTAAACAAGCCGCCGGGGATGATGGCGGATCACAATTGGGCGATTTTCGCAAGGGCTAGGTGGCTCCGTGATGGCGGAAAGCCTGGGTTTATCAAGTTCATAGTTCGGGCTGGCTCTAAGGCTGGCGCAGATACCGAGATGATAACCGGCCACGATCGGCTTAAGGGCGTTTTCGATCGACTGGTAAGCCTTCAGGCATTCGGACTTGCGATTCCGCTAGTTCCCCTGTTTGAGGTTCAGCTGAAGGCGGAAGGCCTACTTGTGGCCATGGAAGAACTCGAACCCCTTCACGACATCATCAAGCGTGGCGAAGCTTACAGTTTATCGCTGAAGATTTTAGAAGACTTGGACCCCGAAAAAGATAAGGGTCCTTCTTGGCTGCATTTCGACATCTGTCCGATGAATATTGGTGTTCTTGCCAACGGACGATGTGTTCTCATTGACGTGGAGAGTTTCTATCTTGAAAAAGATGACGTTTTTCAGGTTTCGATACCGGCGTGGAAGCCGTTTCGCGCACCTCAGGATCTTGTCGACAAGGTTCAGGACCAACTGGCAACGGGATCTGTAGACAAGAGCACCGCATATCTGAAGCAGCGGTATGAAATCGCCCTTGCCGCTGCGGAGTGCGTTTTGGGCCCACTGGCCCCCCATGGCAACTTGACTTCATCTGTGCTGAAGACGTGGTTATCGGCCGCAGATCCAAAGGACCGTGCGGTGCAGTTTTGGGCCAGGACATTACAGGCAGCTCTTGACAACGGGCAGATTCGTCCAATTCGTGAACTGCACGACGAGTTGCAATCATCACTCTCAGAAGTCGAGGATGTCGATCATGCGCCGCTCGTCCATGAACCCGTACTTCCGCCGATATCTATAGGAGAAGGGGCGGTTCCTTCAGCGCCCGGCGGGGGGCCGGAGGGTTGGGAGGAGGACTGGAATCTTCTAAAACCGGCTGCGTACGCCCTGCGGGCCGGTAAGCTTGAGAACGAGCAACTTCCACAATACCGGTTGGCCTTGGAGCGTTTGGCTCGCAAGTATCCGTCGCAGCGGTTATTTTGGAACGAACTCCTACTGGTTGCGATTTCTTATGAAAAGAACGCAGCTGAAGCATTGGCATATGCCAATGAGGCGTTGCAACACTTACGAGACGATCCCGATTTGAACAGAATGCGGAACATTATTCAGAGATGGGTTACGGAGCGCCAAAATGGATGAGCTGTATGGCAATCAATCGGCGGCCGTTCAAGTGTGGGGAAAGGGGTATAGAGTAACAGCCGATACCGAAGAGTTTCAGCGGTATGTCCCCCCATCTACGTCGCCGATAGCTCCACTTGAGAAAAAGCTTGAAACGGTCCCGTGGGGACCATTGCTGGCGCAACTTTATCCTCTTAGCGAACGTGAGTTGGCAGCGCAGCGTTGTATTTTGTTGGATCAGTCAGCACTGATGGCAGTTGCTTTCGCCCATACAGAGGACCGGCATCGGCGGCCTAGCTTACTGATGACGTCAACAACTGTGAATATTAATTGGAATGATTTTGTCATCGGCGATATCGCATCGAAAGCTATTTCACTTTGTACTCGACTCGCCGGTGCTTATGCCGAGACAATCAGGGAAAATCCGCAAAGTATCGGTCAGCAGCTGCGAGCTAACGGTTTCCTTCCTGCAAGATTGTTTGACTTGGCCAATGAATATCGAGATACGGAGCTTGATTGGGGAAACGTTCTGGCAGCCGTGAAGGATTGGCGAGGGATTGTGGGGGTTGGAACGACCAAGTTGGTTTTGCTTGGGGCTAATGTCGTCCTAGGTACGAAGTTTGAAGCGGAACGAACCCGACAATCCTTTGACGTCGATGGATATTACGACCCGAAGGATAGAGAGATCAAGCCTTTGTCGTCACGACTGGCACCGTGGGAACCCGGAAAGATAGAAACTCCGCCAGTAGTATCCGGTCCCGTGAGTACGGGTACTTCGCCGGAACTTCACGCCATGGTCCGCTCGATCGAGACTGTAGCGGCTGCCTTACATCGAATCGCCGACATAGGTGAAAAAGTTACCGCGATAGGTGAAAAAGTTGTTTATTACTTGATTGACAGGCGGAAGCGTTAAGCGGCTAAAGCGACACTCTTTGTTAAAAGCATTTCCGGTTTCACGATTTGAGGCATTGTTTCGGCTCGTGGCTGGCAATGAGCGGTACCGCTCCTAAAGTGATGATGGAACTGATCGGACACAAGACGCCTTCGATGACGATGCGCTACTCGCACCGATCGGTCGAATATAAGCGGCATGCCGTCGCCAAGCTTCCGAAACTCGGGAACTTACCGGCGGAGTCCCCCCCATCCCTCCTCGGCTACGGAGGCGAAAGTAGTAAGCTTCGGTAAGCTGTAGATTCGAAAAACCCGCCAGGGTGGCGAAACTGGCAGACGCACCGGACTTAAAATCCGGAGCCCCGCAAGGGGCGTGTGGGTTCGATTCCCATCCCTGGCATTGATACAGCAGAAGTTAGAGATTGGTCGGTGTTGGCGGCCTTGCCCATTTGTGGTGCAACTGTGCCCGCGAGCTTAGGAAATGCGGTCATTTTTTTCGCGGCCTCTTTCATCAGAACCGTTGGTGACGTTGTAGCGCTCGAAAACGGATCGAGTCTTGTGACCAGTCATCTGCATGGCTAGGCGCTCATGAATTCCAGCGCGAACGAGATTGCGAACCGCTGCGAAGGTCCGGAAGCCTTTTTTCATATCTAAACCTCGATATGCCGCATCCAGGCTTCGACTTTCGAATCCAAGCTTGGATTCACGAGATCCAGGTTTGGATTTTGAAATTCAGGCCTGGATGTGACACATCGAGGCTTGGAAATCCAGATTTGCGCTTGGATGTGCGGGATGCAGGCTTGGAAATCCAGATTCGAGCTTGAATGTGCCAGATGCAGGCTTGGAAATCCAGATTCAAGCTTGGATGTGGCGGATGCAAGCTTGGAAATCCAGATTCAGGCTTGGATGTGCCAGATGCAGGCTTGGAAATTCAGATTCAGGCTTGGATGTGGCGGAAGCAGGCTTGGAAATCCAGATTCAGGTTTGAATCCTCCATTGCAGGCGAGGAGCGACAGTCCGGGATCTTAAGTGTCCATTCAACATATCTGGATTCAATAAGATAGCGTGCGATCGGACACGTCAGTTGTCCGACGGCCGCTCCATGGAATCGATTCGCTGGCACTTCGACTGGCACTTTGTTAGTACCGGCGAAAGGGAGCCAATACGATCGGTTTGGAACGGCGTCATTGATTCCACCGAGAAAGCCACAGCGGCCGCAAGGCTTGGAGAAGGACTCGTTGAGGGCAGAGAATTTCTGCATATTAGAATTATCGCGGCGTCACCTGAGGGCGAATTGAGGTTTCTATGAGACATCCAGATTGGACCCCTGAACGCACGGAACTGGAGCGCGTTGCGCGTCAATACCAAGACAAAGGCTATGACGTCGTTGTGGAGCCCGGCACGAATGAGATTCCGGACTTTATTCGCGAATATCGACCCGACATGATCGCGCGGGGTTCCGGGGACTGCATTGTGATTGAGGTGAGGCAGCCTGCGACGGATAGCGAGCGCGAGAGGATTCGTCTGATTTCGGAACGCGTCGAACGTCAGCCTGGATGGCGTTTCGTGTTGGTATCCCCCGAAGAACCTGCCTCATCTGTCGCAAACATCCCAACTGACACGGAGGTCAGACGTCTGGTTGAAGAGGCACGTGCTCTGACCGCGAAAGGTCATCCGGAAGCCGCCCTCTTGCTCGCATGGGCAGCTCTCGAAGGTGGAATGCGGGTTGCCGCCTCTCGCGAGGGAGTTGCAGTCCAACGGCCAGACACGTGGTCACTGATGCGAGAACTTGTATCAGCGGGGCTGATCGACCGGCAGAAGTTCTCTAAGTTAAGTGACGTATTTAAGCTCCGCAGCGCGCTCGCTCATGGTTTGCAAACGGGGAACACTCAGGCTGTTCCCGGGGCTATCGATCTTGCCGTCACCGTCGCTTCGGAGCTGCTCACCTGGGCATGCTGAGGAATCCGAGCGAACCGAAAATAAAGACGGCCTGAACCTCAGGATGGCTTTCAGCGAAACCGCGCAGCGTGCGCTGCGTCAGCCAATGAGAACCGGTTCAAATCGGCCATAACCTCGACCGCCGAAGTTGTTTAGCCGGACAGGAGAAACAGGCTTACACTTTTTCCTCGGGAGGGGTTATGGCTGAAACCAAATGGACGATCAAAGGACGCGAATTTGTGCATTGCAATTGCGCATATGGTTGTCCCTGCCAGTTCAATGCGCTGCCGACCCACGGCAATTGCCAGGCGGTCATGGGCGTTCAAATCGATGAAGGTTTTCATGCAGGCACGAAGCTCGATGGGTTGAGGATGGCGGCAATCATGGTCTGGCCGGGCCCGGTCCACGAAGGAAAAGGTCAGGTGGTTCCGATTATCGATGAGCGGGGAACTCCGGAACAGCGTGATGCGCTGCTGCGGATCATGGGCGGAATGGATACCGAGCCGGGCGCCACCGTCTTTCAGGTTTTTTCGACGACGTGGGAGAAGGTGCACGATCCTGTTTTCACGAAGATCGACTTCACAGTCGATATCGACAGACGCCGGGCGAAGCTCAATGTGCCGGGTGTTATCGAAGGACGCGGCGAACCGATTGTGAACGTCTCCACCGGAAAAGAGCAGCGAGCGCGAATCAATCTCCCGGACGGTTTCGAATACACGATTGCGGAAATGGGGCGCGGCTGGGCGAAGACTTCAGGGGCGGTCCAGATCAATCTGTCCGACTCGTACGCGCACTTCGCCAATCTCCACCTCACGCAAAGCGGCGTCGTTCGATAGCGAGCTCGTGGCCAGCGCGGCGATCGAGACGCTGCTGAGGCGCGACCGCCTGGTCGTGGTCACGGCATTAGGCGCGGTCACCCTCCTCGCGTGGGCTTACATCATCCGTCTCGCCCTTCAAATGGACATGACGGGAATGGACATGACAGGATTCCGGATGGCTGTCGCGGCAGCCGGAATGGTGATGAGACCGGCATTCGAGCCGTGGAGCGCGGCGGAATTCGCCTTCACGTTTGCGATGTGGGCCATCATGATGATCGGCATGATGACGCCGTCCGCCGCTCCCATGGTTCTGCTCTATGCGCGGGTCGCCCGTCAGGCCGCGATCGACGGCAAACCGTTCGCCCCCACCGCCTGGTTCTTCGGCGGCTATGTTCTCATCTGGACCGGGTTTTCACTCCTGGCGACTGTCGCGCAATGGCTCCTGGATCGCGCGGCGATGCTGACGCCGGCGATGTCGAGCGCGAACGCGCTGCTTGGCGCAGGCGTCCTCATTGCCTGCGGCGTTTATCAATGGTCTTCGCTTAAGGACCAATGCCTGAAGCACTGCCAGTCACCGATGCACTTTATTCAGCAACACGGCGGCTTCCGGTCCGCGCCCTTCGCTTCGCTTCAGCTCGGAATATCGCACGGCCTTTACTGCGTAGGGTGCTGCTGGGCGCTGATGGCACTGCTCTTCATCGGCGGCGTCATGAACGTCTTATGGGTGGCGTCGATCGCAGTCTTCGTTCTCGCCGAAAAGGTCGTCCGCACGCGGCATCTCATTCCGCGGCTCGCCGGCCTGCTCTTTATATCCGGAGGGATTTTCCTTCTTCTGCACCGGCCATGAAGCAGCGTGTAATTATGTTTCCGGACGCCGCGATGGCATCATTGGTAGTGCAGCTGCGAACACGCCTATGAACAACACGTTCAACCGCTTCTTCAGAATCGCTATTGCCATTGTGAGTTTTGCAGTTCCGCCGCTCATTTCCGCATCAGCGACTGTGCCTCCGGATACGGACAAGTGGGTAGGGACGTGGATCCTGAACATCCAGAAATCCCAATATGGCGATGAGAAGCCTCCTGTAGATCCGGCGCTTATCCGGCAGATCCTGAAAATTCGTGTCTCGAACGGGACTATGGATCTTTATTTTCGGACGGAGATGGTCGACGGAACCGATCTCGCGGACGAAACGCATCTGGTGGACTTGACGGGCAAGCCGCACGTGACGGAAATTGACGGCTTGAAGCAGGTGACCGAAACCTTCCGGCAGCTCGATCGAAATACAATTGAAATCACCCTCAAGGCACGCCCGACGGAGCCTTCGGATGTGGCGGATGGCGAACTCACCATTAAGGTGAATCTCGCAATGTCCGCCGACGGGAATACAATCCACGAAGTAAAGGAATACCACTACAAAGAGTTCGCCGATACCGGCAAAGCCGCGGCCAGCGATGACCGCAATCCGGCCGAAGGATCAATCCTGGTTTTCGACAGACAACAGCCGAATCGATAAAGAAGTCCCGAAATCCGCCCCCTGGAAATCTTATTGGCAAACAAGACACTTCCGGCTCGACCCAATCTCGGGCGGGGAGTTCAAAACCGATGTTTGCCTACCTGGTTTCGCTTTCGCGGATCCCGCGGCTGCGTGGAGGGGGCGCGGCCCAATAGCTGTTTCTGGCGGCGACCGAGGCGTGTTTTCTTGGCGTGCTGAGCTTGACCTCCACTTTGTGCAGTCCGGGATGGGGATCGGAAGGCTGGAAGCTGAGCAGATAGCGGTTGTAAAGATCGTTATCGAACTGGTTCATGCGGAACTCGAAGTTCTTGCCCGATTTGAACAGCTCGTACTGGCCGCCGGTCATTGCCGCGATTGCTTTCGGGATGTTCTTTCTCATTCCTTGAGTGGCCATAAGGATCGGCGCCAGCAGGTCCGCGTTATTGGCCTTCCCGGGATTCTTGCCGCGGGCGTCGTCCAGCACAGCGGAAAGTGCGGGGGAAAACGCGAGCGCGTACATGACGATATCGCTGCCGGCCATCGCGGTCGCGACGTTGGCCAGCGGCACGGCGCTTCCGTGGTCGCGCGTCTCGCTGATCAGAAGCAGCATTCGGAGGCGGTCGTTGGGAGTTTTGTTGAGCATCGCCACGGAATAGTTGACCGCGTCCAGGATGGCGGCGCCGCCGTCGCCGGGCCTCAGTCTTCTCAAGTCGTTCCGGATGGCCTTCTCGTCGCGCGTGAAATCGCGAGTGAGAGCCACTTTGCTGTCGAATTCGACGATGGCCACGTCGGTGTTCCCCTGTTCGAGCACCGGACCGAGCATTGCGCCGAGCCCCTTCATCCGCTCGAATTCGGCAGGGGCTGCTCCGCCACATTGAAGCGCAATGACGACAGAGACGGGCTGGGCATCGAGGATTTCGTCGAGCTGGACGGCCTGCTCGACGCCGTCGTCTTCGATCGTGAAATCGCCGGCGCGCAGTCCGAAGATCAACTTGCCCTTTACATCTTTGACGAGGGTGGGCGCGAGCACCACTGTCGTCTGCGTCCGCAGCACCTGGTCCTGATCCTGGGCCGAGGCGTTGCCGATCAGCAAAAAGATGCACAACAGGAGAGCGAACCGCTTGGACAACCTCACCATCTCATACCATCGTACTTCGCGGTTCGGGCAATATGGTAATGTCATTCGCCAAAGGCTGGATATGCGGATCGCGACCTGGAATGTCAACTCGCTGAAAGCGCGTCTCGAGAAGGTTCAATGGTGGCTCGAGCGCGCCCGGCCCGATGTTCTCCTGATGCAGGAGACGAAACTGGCCGATGCCGACGCGCCGGTCGAGGCGTTCCGGGATGCGGGATATGAGTTCGCACACCACGGCGAAGGGCGATGGAACGGCGTCGCGATCGCGAGCCGCATTGGGATTAGCGGCATCGTCACCAATTTCGGAGAGCCGCTCCGGCCTGCACGCACTCCCGATGCCGCCGATGCCGCTGACGATGAGCCGCTCGCCGAAGCGCGGATGATTTCCGCAGAGTGCGGCGGCATCCGCTTGGTTTGCGTGTACGCGCCGAATGGCCGTCTAGTGGGATCGCCTTTTTATGAAGCCAAGCTGGTCTGGTTCCGCCGGTTGGCGCAATGGCTGGAGAAAACCATCCCGGCAGGCGCGCCGATCGTGCTTGGCGGCGATCTCAACGTCGCGCCGGCGGACATCGACGTGTGGGATCCGCGCGCCTGCCACGGCGGAACGCACGTCTCCGAACCCGAGCGCGATGCGTTTGCCGCGCTCTGCCGCGCGGGCCTGGTCGATGCGTACCGGCTGCGCCATCCCGAAGCCGATCGATACACGTGGTGGGATTACCGCGCGGGCAACTTCCACAAGAATTTCGGGATGCGGATTGACCATCTGCTGGTCTCGACGGCATTGACGCCGCGCATCATTTCGTCCGAGATCGACAGGGAAGCCCGCAAGGGCAAGCCGCTGCCCTCGGATCACGCCCCGCTCGCGATCGACCTGGACCACCCTGGACATCCCTTCGATGCCGGCTGGGCGTCTGCGGATCAGCGTGTCGCGGGCCGGCGCGCGAAGTTGGGGTAGCTGCGGGCTTGCTTCTATAGGTAGGCGGGGGGATAGCAGGCCTGTAATATAATACCCGCGAAGTAGAACCCTGGAGGGAAACGGAGAATGCGAAGCGGGGCCAAAAGCTGGACCCTGATTGTAACAATCGCTGCCGCGACCGCGATCATTTTGGGGCTGGTCATGACACGAAACGTGACCACGGCCCAAGTCGGCGGTCAGGCTGCTCCAGCGCGGATTGCCGGCAAGCCCGACTTCAGCGGAATCTGGGAGGCCAACAACACGGCGAACTGGGATCTGCAGACCCACGCGGCACGGCCAATGGTCGCGCAGCCGGGATTTTCGCCGGGCTCGGTTACTCTGGCGGCGCCGGTCCTTGGACTGGGTTCCATCGGGTGGGTTCCTCCCGGTCAGGGTGTCGTCGAGGGCGAAGAGATTCCATATCTGCCCTGGGCGGCGGCGCGAAAGAAAGAAAACCTCGAGCACTGGATGGATCGCGATCCCGAGATCAAATGCTTCCAACCCGGCGTTCCGCGCGCCATGTACATGCCGTATCCGTTCCAGATCGTTCAGAGCGCCAGCAAGATCATGATGGTGTTCGAGTATGCCAACGCGCAGCGAACGATCCATCTGAACAAGATGGAAGACTATCCGAACGTCGCCTACATGGGATATTCGGTCGGCCACTGGGAAGGCGACACCCTTGTGGTCGATGTGAAGGATTTCACCGATGCGACCTGGTTCGACAGATCGGGGAACTTCCACAGCGACGCGCTGCACGTTACCGAGCGATACAATATGGCGGGCCGCGACGTCATCCGTTACGAAGCGACGATCGAGGATCCCCAGGTCTTCACGCGTACCTGGAAGATCAGCATGCCGCTCTACCGCCGGCTCGACACCAACGCGCAGCTCATGGATTTCCGGTGCGTCGAGATGGTTGAAGAAACCATGTACGGCCATCTGCGGAAAGAACAGCTCGTCAAGCAGTGGGTCGGCAACACCATGACGGTAAACATCACGCGTACGATTCCGCCGGGTGAGAAGGTTCACGAACGTTATATTTCAGGCAATCCGCCGGCGAAGTAAGCGAAGCGCGAAACATCAAGCGACGCGCAGTTGTAATAGTTATCGGAGGTCGGTTTTATGGGAATCAAGTTCACTGTTGGAGCCGCCGCTGCGGGTATTGCGATTCTGTTATCGCAGGCGCCTGTCTGGGCGCACCACGCGTTTGCGGCAGAGTTCGACGCGAATAAACCCGTCGATTTCAAGAACGCGACCGTCACGCGGGTGCAGCTGATCAATCCTCACAGCTGGATCTATGTCGATGTGAAGCAGCCCGACGGCACGTCCGAGAACTGGGCGATCGAAGCGGGCAGTCCGAACATCCTGTTACGGCGCGGCATCACCAAGGATACGCTGAAGGTTGGACAGAAGCTCAATGTCGTAGGGTACCAGTCGAAAGACGGATCGCACCGGGCCAATGGCCGCGATCTGACATTGCCCGATGGAACGAAGCTGTTCCTGGGCGGCTCCGGTGACGGCGCTCCGTACGAAGTGCAACGTCCGGGAATCGATACGGAGAAGAAATAGATGTTAGCAATTCCCCTCCTGCTACAGGAGGGGTGGCGCAAAGCGCCGGGGTGGTCGGTCCGGAATCAACATGAATCGTGAGCGACCACCCCGCCCTTCGGGCACCCCTCCTCCTCGAGGAGGGGAGTTGCTCTTTCAAATGACGAGAGGTTTTCGATGCGGCAAAGATATTTAGCACCGCTGGGTGCACTGGCGCTAGTTGCAGTGTTTGTCTCGCTGGCGGCGGTGTCCATGCGCAGCCAGACGAAAGCTGCGCCCAAAGCTCCGGGTTTGCCCAAACCGGGGCCTGCTCCCAGAACCGCATGGGGCGAGCCGGATCTTCAAGGCACCTGGTTCGTGATGGAGAATGTGCCGCTTGAACGCTCCGCGGCCAATGCCAACAAAGAATTCCTGACGGACGCGGAAGTCGCTGCCGCCGACAAGCAGAAGGCGGACGATCCGGGCCGCAATGCCCGATCGGCAAACAGCGCGCAGGACGTCAACGGCGCTTACAATGCGGTGTTCAATTCGGTATTGAGAACCAGTAAGCGCACTTCCATGATCATCGATCCGCCGGACGGAAAAATTCCGCCGCTGACAGCCGAAGCACAGCAGCGCCAAGGCCGCGGAGGGCGCGGCGGACTCGGCGCAGGCGGTGGAGGCCGCGGCAATGCCGCGTCTGTCAACGACAATCCGGAAACGGTAGCGCAATCGCCGCGTTGTCTCGGCGTTCAGATGCCATTCCTTGCGACGAACCCGTTATTTGCGCAGGGAACCGTCATGCAGATTGTCCAGGGCCCGAAGTCGATGGGTATATATATGGAGGACGATCATGCCGGCGGCGGCAACCGCGTGATTTTCATGGACGGCCGTCCGCATGCGCCGTCGACTATCAAAAACGTCCTGGGCGATTCGAGAGGCAAGTGGGAAGGGAATACGCTGATCGTCGAGACCACGAACTTCGTTCAAGGGTATCGCGGGGCAAATCCCGACACATATAAAATGACCGAAAAATTCACCCGCATCGATTCCAACAATCTGCGGCGTGATATCACCTTCGAGGATCCAAAGACCTGGACGCGTCCCTGGACCGTCAGAATCGAGATGGGTAAGACCGACGACAGCCGCCACATGATCTTCGACTCCGCGTGCCACGAAGGAAACTACGGCCTCACCGGGATTCTGGTGGGCGCGCGCAGGGAGGAACAGGCGGCAAAGAAATAAGCCGCGGAACACTCCGGATGCGGAGATTGGATCTGCGTTGTCCGGCGTGATCTGCGGCTTGTTACGGCAATTTTCGGGAAGCTTCACATTTTCTTTTCAACTCTGCTCCTACAGTAGGTGAAGAGCGGAATGCGGAGGTTTCGATGCCTGATGTACGCTACGTCTGTCTATCGGATACCCATTTCGGCGCCGATAACAGCCTCCTGACCAATCTTCGAGCCGGCACGGCCACCGTCGAGCCGCTCCATGCGAGTCCGGTGCTGCAGGCACTTGCCGCGTGTCTTTCCGATCTCATTTCGAAGAACCAGAATGCCGCACCGCCGACCCTGATCCTGAACGGCGACATCATGGAACTGGCCCTCACCAGCGACAACAACGCGGCCATGGCGTTCGAGCGCTTCATGGAATTGATCGTTCCGAATAACGGCAAGCGGCTCTTCGCGAATGAAATGATCTATGTCGCAGGCAACCACGACCATCATTTGTGGGAGACGGCGCGCGAAACGCAATATGCCAATTTCATCGACAAGAATCCCGATCTTCGGGACTTGCCCATTCCGTGGCACACCACAAATATCTTCAGCGGCGATCCCGTTCCGGCGTTCTTTCTGAATACGCTCATCCAGCGTCACGATGCGATGAAGGACATCACGGTCCGCGCGGTCTATCCCAACTTCGGGTTGAATGACGGACACGGGAAGCTTGTCATTTTTTCGCATGGTCATTACATCGAATCGATTTACACATTGATGACAAACCTGCGTTCGATGATCTTTCCGGATCGCAAGCCGCCGGTCACGATCTGGGATCTCGAGGCGGAAAACTTCGCCTGGATCGACTTTTTCTGGTCGACGCTGGGGCGGTCCGGCGGCGTCGGCACGGATGTCGAGCTGATCTACAACATGATGACGGACCCTCGAAAGTTGAAAATCCTCATCAACAACCTGGCTGCGGGAATCGTTCGCGAGTTCGGCAAGCAGGGCCTCGGCGGCAGAATCGACAGTTACTTCCTGGGACAGTTTCTCAACCTGACGCTGGGCCGCGTTGCCGCAACGGAACGGCACGATGGATCTGCGCTCCTTACTCCGGACGCAACTGCCGGATTGAAGAACTACATTGAAGGTGTGCTGCTGACACAACTCGATCAGGAGCTGAATCACAATCGACCCACGGAGTGGTCGTTCGTGTTCGGTCACACCCACAAGCCATACGAGGATACCGGGGAATTCGCGGGTTATCCGGGGTTGACCGGTCTTTACAACAGCGGAGGGTGGGTGGTCGATACGCCTCAGGCCGAGCCGCTGCACGGCGCCAGCGCCGTTCTCGTCGATGAAAACCTCGACGTCGTTTCGTTGCGCTTTTACAACCAGCAGGCGGACGCGGCGAACTATGCCGTCCGCGTCAGCGAAGCCCAGCGCCCGAATGGAACGCACTCGGCGTTTTATGAGCGGCTGCAGGGCCTCATTAATCCTAACCGCGACCCCTGGAAAAGTTTTTCGGCTGTCGTTGCCGGGGAGATTCCGCTGCGGTTGAGAATTCAAGGGGAAGGTAATTGATGGATGACCAGCGTTTCAGCGTTTACTTCGCATTGGACGGCCGGAATCTGGATGGCCTGATCGGCAGCGCCGGCATTTTGCGCTTCGATTGGCCGGAACGGAAAACCTACGTTCAGCATTTCTACGGCATCAGCTCCGCCCACAATCCGTCGCTGGCGCCCAATGGAAAGCTGGCGCTGCTGGGCAATTTCAGCCAGACGATCATGCTTCTCGACATCGAAAAACCGGACAAGATGCGCGAGGTCAGCCGGCAGTCGACGATGTATTTCGAAGAGATCGATTATCGTTTGCGCGCGAACACGCACCACCTCTGGTATCCCGACAGCGAGCATTTCATCGGAGCGATCGGCGATCATATTTATCGCTTTCATGTCGATAACTTGAAGAGCCCGGAAAACCTCGGTCCGCACCGCCTGGAGAACGCCCACGAGCTGCGCTGGGACTCGAACCGCAGATATGTCCTGATCGGAGACCTGGGCCCCGAGAAACATGACGTGCGCCAGGTCGGCGTATTCGATCTGGAAGAGCCTGATCCGCAGAAGCGGGCGAGAGTCATCAAAGTTCAGAATAATGTCTGGCATTGCCGGGTTCATCCGACCAAGCCGGTGGGTTATGCGCTGACATATTCGCTTATCACCGACCACGACGACTGGGTGAACTGGTCGCCCAGTTTTGTCCGCGAGTACATCTATGAAATCGATCTTCCGACCGCCACAATCACCCGCACGTGGAGCAGCGGCGCCGAATATCCCGGTCACCTGAATTCAGACGTCGATATCTCCAATGACGACGTGTTGTATGTCGCGAGCGGCGGCAGCCATGGCGTGCTCGAAATTCCGCTGGACCGGTTCGCCGAAAGCCGGTTCCTTCCCTGCATTCCCAAATGGACCACCCGCGCGTTCTGCATTCACGACAAGCTGCACTCGCTGCTTGGAGCATTTTCGCGCAAGTCCTTTCCGAGCAATACGCATTACATTCTCCAGACCCTGCAGGTGACGGGCGGACGGGTTCTGGACGGCATCTATGCAACGCGTGTCTCGCCGGACGGCAAGAACCTCATCGTCGGCAATCGCGGCTACAACGTGATCGCGGTTTACGACCGCAAGACCTTCAAGAAGATTTACGAAACACTGCTTCCGTTCCGGCGCGACGTTTACGGCAACACAACGGACCACTACAAGTTCACCAACAGATTTATGGGGTATCACCTGGGCGTCCATCACAGCGAATTGATCACCCGGGATTGAGAGGGGAGTGCATGGTATCGAATGTTTCTGCCGGCCCGGCCGGCGCTGACCCGCGACTGACGACACTGACGTGCCTTCGGCAGGCCAATCCTGACGACCCGCTCGCGAAGGAGATTGCGGCCGATCTTTCGGCCGCTTCTTCCATCCTTGAAATGGTCAAGGATTACATGACGCTGCTGCACGACAGCGTGGATAACAATGCGCCGCCGCTTGGGAAAATGGCGAAGCTGTTCGAGTTGGGGAACACGTTCGATTCTCTCGATGGCCATCATTACGGCATCGCTCCCGGACTTCGTACCGGCGACCTGCATGGCGCGGCTGCGGAATTCGGGAATCTGATCGGGTTTCTGTGGGGCTCGCTGATTGTCGGCGCCTGTCCATGGGCAGGCAAGACTTACACACCGATGATCGGCGGCGACCGCGCGAATGTCGTCGGCGGCACGGTTCCTTCCGACATCAAAGTCTTTCGAGGAATCAACCATTTCAATCGGATCGCGGGCGCGCCCGTGAATATCGCCGCCAACACGCTTCTGACGTTCATGTGGCATTTGCAGAAGGCCACGGATGCCGAGAAGGCGCAATATGGCTACGACCGCAAGGGCGGCCACTTCGCCGCGCATCGCGCGCCGTCCGTGTGGCCCGGCACACCGCGGGAGGTGTTTCGCCTGAACTACCGCTACCACGCGCTCGGTAATTACCCCCCATTGACCTATCTCATCGACGAAATGGTTCAGATCGCGGACGGACTGTATCTGGGACAGGTGCTTTTTGCTACGGAACATCTCCTCGAGCAGTTCGACCCGCAAACCGATCCCTCGCATTATCGTTATCAGAACTTCGGATACTTCCTCTTGTTCGAGCCCTACTGGAATGCCGAAGCCCAACGCCTTTTCCCGTTCCTCGAAATGCCGGACGCCGCGATTCCGCCGGACGGAATCAACGCCGCGGTGCCGTCGCAGGCGCCGCCGGACAAGTTTTCGACGTTAACCCTGGCCAGCCCGCAGGATGGCGACGTCGATCCAAACCTTCTCGATCAGGTTCGCACCGACATCCGGAATTCCGGCGGCATCATGCGGACGCTCAAGTCCTACTCGGATGCCTTGATGAAGGAACACGCAACGGGTTCGCCGTTCTTTGACAAACTGCATGCGCTGTTCAATGCCGGCCTCTCGCCGCAGTCCATGAATGGCTTCTATCGTGGTGCTCTCGTGTCCTGGCAAAGCGAGGGTCTGCTGGCGCCATTTCACGAAAACACGATCGACGTCGCCTGGCAGGCAACCCGCTTCTTCTCTCCGTGGACAGGGAAGACGTTCAATCCCATCGATGCGGCGCAACTGGCAATGTGGACGGACGGCGGAGAACCGATGGGTTCCGAGCCCGCATGGAACTGCTCGAATACGGTTGTCTTCCGGACGCTGAAGGAGAAGTTCACTCGCGAATGCATGAAAATCGCCGGCGTGCGAATGGAGGATGCGGCGCCGGAAGAACACCAGCAATACGGTTTCGACGCCCATACGTTCTTCTTTATCGGGCGGAGAGACAAGTCCAGTCTGCTGCCGGAGAATAAAGGTAAGAAGATTTACCAGTTCAACTATCGCTGGAAGGCGTTGAAGAACATTCCGCCGGATTGCTTCTGCGTCGATGAGATTGCGCAGATTGCGGACGGTCTCTATTTAGGCCAGCTGATTTATGCAACGGATTGGCTCAAACCCTGGAATCCCAACACGCCGATCGCCGATTACAAGTACAAGCTGTTCGGTTACTTTCTTCTGATGGACGAGGAATGGCATCAACGGCGGCTGAGAATCGGCTTCGACCTTGATAACACCTAGAGAGGGCGCGCATGTCTCATCCCGAGCCCAGGAGGGCCGATGTCGTGGAGAAACGCATTGATCCGGTGGATTTTAAAGACACTCTGGAAGACGCCGAACACCTGCTGAAATACGCCGCCGAGATCGGCATCGAGATTGATGGCGATACGTGCGACGCCGTTCTGGAGGCGCGATCGGCGTTCAGCACCGGATGGGACGAAACCACGGCCGCGCATCTTCTGTCAGCGCTGACGCGGCTTGTGTCGCGGCTCAAGCCGGTGACTGCCGAAAGCCTGAAGGCCAGTACAAACGGTCAATCCGAGGCGACCGGCCGCCGGTACTGGGTGATCGCCATCGTTCTCGCCGTGGTGATCATTCCGTATTCGCTGGCGAGCTATGTGACGTCGTCGATTTCGGACTCGATCCGCAAGGACATCGTCACGGCCAATGATCTCGCCGTAAAACTGACCACGCAACTTCCGACTCCGGTGCTGCCGGCGGGCGTGAACCGGTCGGATGTGGTTAGTGAGCTTCAGACCTTTGCGGCCACTATCCGGGGAATCGACAGCCGGTCGGCCCAGTTGAACGTGTTCATTCTGCGGAGGGTCAAAGACCCGTTTCAGGAATTGCGGCCGGGCTTCAACAAAGACGCCAATAAGGCCCGGGACATGGCCAAAGAGCTGAAGGAGAAGCTACAGCTTCCGGTTCCGTTGCCGGATGACCTTTCAATCGTGTCGGCCGAAAGGATTTCGGTTTACCAGGATGTTCGCTATTACGGCCAGAGTGTTGTGGACGACGTGTCGGTGTGGTACTCGGCATTCGCCACGTGCATCCTTCCCGTTCTCTATGCGCTGCTGGGCACCTGTGTGTATCTGGTCCGCACTTTCGAGCAGGAAATAAGCAGCCGGACTTTCAAGCCGTCGCACGCGGATTTCCACCGCTTTCTCATTGCCGGTGTCGCAGGCGCCGTTGTGGGGTTTTTCAGTAACTTCGCAATCAACACAGGAACTTCGGTTTCTCCTCTGGCGATCGCCTTTCTTGCCGGATACGCAGTAGATGTCTTTTTCTCCTTCCTGGACGGATTGATGCAGACGTTCACCAGGAACAAGAACGCCGCCGGGGCTGCATCGAGTGCGGCAACATCCGGTGGAAACCCGTAAAATACCGGTTTGGATTTACTCGAAACCCCATTACCGGAATGGCTGTTGCCGCTCATGCTGCTGCTTTCGTTCGGCAGCGGTGTTGCGGCTCTGATTTACGAGATCGTCTGGTTCCAGCTGCTGGAACTGGTTATCGGTTCTTCGGCTGTTTCTCTCGCCGTCATCCTCGCCACGTTCATGGGCGGAACCTGTCTGGGTAGCGTCGTTGCGCCGCGTGCGATTCCGGCCCGTTATCATCCGCTGACGGTTTACGCCGCGATCGAGATCGGCATCGCTCTTTCGGCAATGCTGGTGCTTTCAGTCATACCGGCCATCGGGAGTGTCTACCTTGCCTGGGCCGGATATGGCCTGCGCGGATTCCTGCTGCGTGGGATTGTCGCGGCGGCGTGCCTGGGGCTCCCAACGTTACTGATGGGCGCTACCTTGCCGGCTCTTGCACGTCAGGTCGAGGAGACGCGGGAGGGCGTTTCGTGGCTCGGCTTCTTCTACGGCGCGAACATCGCCGGCGCCGTTCTGGGATGCCTGCTGTCGGGCTTTTATCTGTTACGGAAATACGATGTGACGACCGCGACATTTGCCGCTGCGGCGGTGAATGCCGCGGTCGCGGCCGCAGGGTTGTCTGTGGGCGCGGTCTATGACCGCGCGCGATGTCTAAATGCGAGTTCGGTGACAAAACGCGCCCACAGCAACGGATCGGGAAATGGAATCGTCTACCTGACAATTGCGATCTCCGGTTTTTGCGCCATGGCGGCGGAAACCATCTGGACACGCGAGCTGGGATTGCTGTTCGGCGCATCGGTCTACACGCTGTCTATTATCGTTGCGGTTTTTCTCGCCGGTCTTGGGATCGGCAGCGCGATCGGGTCTTTGCTCGGCCGCAATCTCTCGCATCCTCGGGCGGCCTTGGGGTGGTGCCAGCTGCTGGCTGCGGTCTCGATTGCGTGGACAGCATACAGCCTCGCCGCTTCACTGCCATACTGGCCGATCGACCCGTCGATTTCTGCCGGCATCTGGTTCAATTTTCAACTCGATCTGGACCGCGCATTATGGGCAGTCTTACCGCCCACGTTGCTTTGGGGCGCCAGTTTCCCGTTGGCCCTGGCTTCCATACGGTCCGCAAGGAAAGACGCCGGAAGGTTGATGGCCGGGGTTTATGCGGCCAATACCGCAGGCGCCATTGTTGGAGCGCTCGCCGCAGGTCTGATTCTCGTGGCGTGGCTGGGGTCGCAGCGCGCAGAGCAGTTGCTCATCGGAGTCGCGGCCATTGCAGGCTTTTTGATGCTGGCGGGCGGCGGAAGCCGGCGGAGAGCCGTGGCCGTTGGCACCGTCACCGTCGTGCTGGCGGCGGCGATGGTGAACTGTGTTCCAGAGGTCTCGAAAGTTCTTATCGCGTACGGACGCTATGCGTCAACCTGGGTCGGCAAGGGAAATATCGTCTATGCCCGCGAAGGGCTGAACTCATCGGTGGCGGTTTCGGATTTCCCGAATGGCGTTCGGACGTTTCATGTCGCAGGAAAGATTCAGGCGTCGAATGTTCCGCGCGACATGCGCTTGCAGAGGATGCTGGGACACATGACGTCGCTCACGCCGCCGCATGCCCGGTCTGTCCTCGTGATCGGCTGTGGGGCCGGGATCACGGCCGGCGCCGTGTCGATCGATCCAGCTGTGGAACATCTGGCGATCGTGGAAATCGAGCCGCTCGTGCCGCAGGTTGCAGCGGCGTACTTCCGCCAAAACAATTTCGATGTCATTCATAACCCGAAGGTTCAGGTGCAGATCGATGATGGACGCCATTATCTTCTGACATCGCAGGAAAAGTTCGATGCGATCACAGCGGATCCGCTCGATCCCTGGGTGAAGGGCGCCGCAAACCTTTACACAAAAGAGTTTTTCGAGGCGGCCAGGCAGCGGCTGAACCCCGGCGGCGTCGTGACCATGTACATCCAGTTATTCGAGACCAATCTGGAGGCTGTGAAAAGCGCCGTGGCTACATTCTTCGAAGTCTTTCCGAACGGCACGATATGGGGTAATACCTATGAGGGGCGTGGCCACGACATGATCCTGCTGGGACAGGTTGAGCCGGCGCACTTCGATCTCGATGTGATGGAACAGCGCCTCCGCCGTTCCGAATATTCTCGAGTGGCTCAGTCGCTGGATGAGGTGGGAATGCATTCCGCAGACGACCTGTTCGCGACGTATGCCGGACGTGCCTCGGATCTCAAAGAATGGCTGGAAGGTGCGGCGATCAATCGTGACAGGAATCTGCGGATGCAATACCTGGCGGGCGCCGGCCTGGATCTTGATAACAGTGCTGCCATCTATGCCGGCATGCTCCGATACAGGCGGTTTCCGGCGGACATGTTCATCGGAACTGCAGAGCGCGTGAATTCACTGAAGCTGGCCATGATGCAACCTTATGGAAATCAGGATTGACGACCTTCTGGCCGAAGCGAAAAGGCGTTTACAGTCGATCAGAACAAAGCTCATTTGTGAAGGTGCGCTTCGATAACGTTCACGAAATCTTCGATGCTCGGCTTGATATAAACGCGCTGGCCGTCGATTAAGAACGACGGCGTTTCATTCAGCTTCAGCTGCTCCGCCTGGGTTTCATCCCGGAGGATACGATCCTGCACGGCGGGTGAGTGGAGCTCCTGCATGAATTTGTTCATGTCCAACCCGATGCGGCTTGCCAGGGCCATCACAATAACCTCCGCGTTCCGGCTCTCGCCCCACTCTCGCTGATGCTCGAAGAGCGCATCATGCATTTCCCAATACTTGCCTTGATCGCCGGCGGCTTCCGCTGCCATTGCGCCAAGCATCGCATTCGGATGAACGGCGATGAGCGGGAAGTGGTGAAATTCGAGACGAAGTTTGTCAGGGTAGCGGCTCAAAATTTCTTTGACGAAGGGATGGAAGCCACCGCAGCTCGGACATTCGTAGTCACCGAACTCGACCAGAGTTACCTGTGCGTTTTCGGGGCCACGGAAGTGACCACCTTTGAGCTGAACCGGCTTCGCTGTTCCCGTGTCTTCCACAGGCTGGTCCGGGGTGCGGCTTAAATACACGGCGGCGCCTGCCGCGATTCCAACCGCAATAACGATGACGGCAAGAGGCTTCAGCAGCTTTTTCATGCCGTCATACTAGCGCGGACGGCACGCATCATCCAGATGAATGTCGGGGCTCATTTCTTTGGAGGCGGCGGCTGAGCAGGAGGCGTGTCCACGTGAACGGTTTCGTAGTGGACGGTCACCTCAGCCTTCACTTTGATGCTCGAGTCGGATGGCGAGTTATCGAAGACAAGATAGTAGTTGCCGGCCTGTGGAATTGCAGCCTGGATGTTCCCGTTTGTCGTCGTCTTGGATAAGTAGAGGAAGCCCGGAGGGATTTTATGGTCGCCGGTAAACTGGTTGTATTCAATCTCGTTGAGCAGCATTACTTGAATTCCTGAAACGCTCTCGGTCGAAAAATTACCCGTCACCCGGGCATTTTGCATGTGCGGCTCATCCAGAACGATCTTCACATCGTGACTGCTTCTGGCCGGAACTTCGAAATCACCGAGCGCCAGCGTGTGACTGACCGGAAGCGGACGGATCTCAAGAGAGTATGGGCCGCCGCTCGCCGGCCTGGCTTGCTGGACAGGGTGAGTCCGGCGGTAAAGGGCATAGAAGAGGACTCCAAGCGCCAGTATCATTAGGACCGGTCGTAGACGTTTCATCCCCTACAGTCTGTCATTCAACCCGCGCCTACGCGCGTGTAAAGATTCTCTTTGATATTCATCATGCCCAGATTATAGATGGCTATATTGTCGGAATTTACGCGATCATTCGAAGTGAGTACATGAAGCTCGCGGTACCTTTAACGCACATTCGAAAATATCTGGTAAGTCATGAAGACACATATTTGGGCCGCTTGCATTGTCTTGATCGCACTGAATGCCTCAAGAGCCAATGCGCAACCCGCACCGCCCGCATTGTCAGACGATCTGACCCAACCTGAAACGCAGCCCCTGATTCAATCGCAGCACAAGTACCTTGTGATGCCTGCGAGTTTCGACATCCTGCGTGACGAGAGAGCGATCTGGAAAGACATGTTCCGGCCTCACGAAGGCGAGGCGAAATGGGTCATTCCGATCGTCGGCGTGAATGCGCTGGCGATTTCCACAGATGCCTTCGCCTACAAGAACTTCAAACCGTCGGACACGGTTCAGACGGCCAGTCATGCTGTTTCGAGTCTCGGGGCTCCCTATCCCCTCTTCGCCGCCGGAGCCTCGATGTACCTTATCGGGCGTTACACCGACGATCTGCGCCTGAGGGAAACGGGCATTCTCGGTACGCAGGCCCTGGTTCATTCGATCATTATGACGGGAGTATTCGAGAGCGCTACCAATCGTAAGCAGCCGAACGGATCGGGAGGAACCGGGTTCTGGAAGGGCGGCGACGCCTGGCCTTCCGGGCACGCCTCAATGTTCTGGGCTCTGTCGACCGTCGTGGCCGAGCAGTATCATGACAGTTCGCCGGTCAGATACGGCGCTTACTTGCTGGCTACGGCGGTGAGTGTGTCCAGGTTTACGGGCCGTCAGCACTTTCCATCCGATGCCCTGGCCAGCAGCCTGGTTGGTTATCTGGTCGGCCGATGGGTCGTTCATCACCGGAGCACGACGCGGAATTGATTTAAGAAAATTGGATCATTGCATAGGATCCTTCAGTTCTCCGTGGGCTTCTGTATGTTGTCGACGACCAGAACCTCGACGGGCCCTTTTGACGATTCGAGCTTCAATCCGAATTGCTCGACTGCCGCAAAAACGGTCGGAATCGAGTCCCGGGAAAACCGGCCCTCGACGGCAGGACCCGGGGCGCCCTCGCGTGCGCCTGCACCTCCGCCCCCAAGCGGAACATTGGCCGAAGCCATACGGGGCAGTTGGACGTCGAAGAGGCCTTTGATTTCCGTCCTGTCGATGACGACGCGTCCCGCCCATCTCGAAAGCATCTCCGCCACATCGCTCATATCGACGCTCCGCCCGGACATCTGGCCGTTTTCAGGCACGAAGCCGTGGCACTGTCCGGCAATATTTCTCGATCCGAGTTCGTACCGGTGATCGCTGCGGCTCTGCCCTTCACACTCCCGGTCTTTGGGAGCCGGCTGAAACTTCAATGGATTCCTGGTCGTGACGAGTGCATAGACGGGCAGTTCTTTGGTTTCGCGATGCAGTTTCAAGTTGAACCGTTCGGCCAGGAGCGTCTGAAGCATCAACTTCAGTTGGGCCTCGGTCGCAGGGCCCTCCGCCTTCGCATCGAAATTGTAGACATCGGAGTTGATCCAATCCGGCCCGGACAGAATCTTTCCATCGTAGGGGATCATGAACGCCGGCGGCACGTCATAAGCAAGAGCGATGACGAGCCTCAAGGGCTCATGCCTCACAACGCAGCGGCCCATAGGGACTATATTCTCCTGGCTATGGCTGTCGGTGCCGTGGCAACCCAGCATGATTTCCTCCGGGCCGCCGGCCCTGGAATTGTTCGGCTTGATCGAAGCCACCTCGAACGATGGATTCTGCGCCTGGGCGGCGATGGCGATTCCCAAAATCAGCGTGAGAGCGGCACGTTTCATATAGAAAGGAAGGAATCACAAGAAGCACAAGAGGCACAAGAAAAATCGGATTTTCCTTGTGCCTTTTTATGCCGCATCCAGCAGGCGGGTGCTTGCAATTTTGCAGACGCGTTGAAGAGTTGTTTCGATCCGCCTGTGCGCGTTGCGCTCATGGCGGTCATGAGCCAGGTGGGCCAGGGTTTTAAGATGCAGACAGAGAGACTCGAAGTACTCCCGTTTTTCGGGGTATAGCTCGGCCAGATGCCCGTAGCCCACGATAGTCCGCAATTCGTCCTGGGTGTCCAGGCCCGGCATCTCCGGGCGGCAGGAGTCGCTCGCTAACTTGGTGATTTCATAAAGAATCGAGGATGACATTTCACGCTCCAACATTTATTAGACGGCCGCAGTTCCGGTTGTTAGGGCCTCAACTGATTTCAGGCAGGAGTGAACGCAGCCACGTCATGGTTCCGGATACCAGTAAGTCATCACTTTCATAGGAATGCGCCATGCATCCCGGGTTCCGGTGTGGTTATAATGTCTGTTGCACGTTCGACTGGCGCCGTACCCAAGTGGTAAGGGAGAGGTCTGCAAAACCTTTATGCATCGGTTCGAATCCGATCGGCGCCTCTGGACCTGGTCGTAGGCGCGGGCTTTCAGCCCTCGCCTACGCCGGCTCGACTGTCCATATCAGTTTGAAAATACCTACCATAACTCCCCTCGTGACGTACTGCTGAAGAGAGACCCTACAGGCTATACTGAATGTGCGGAGGGCGCATGAAAGCGGAGGACTGCATACTTTACAGTGGAGCGGCAAAAGGAGCAGAGGCGGCATTCGGGGCGGCGGCGGAGCGGAAGGGAATTGACGAGGTCAACTTCACGTTTGAAGGTCATAACGATGCAAGGATCCGCGGCATTCGAGTTTTGACGCACGAAGAGTTGAAACAAGGTGACGTGAGCCTTGCTTACGTCAGCCGGTTGATGCACCGGACCTATTCCGATACATCCCTGTTCCGGAAGATCCTGCAGAGCATCTGGCACCAGGTCAACAACGCTCAGGAAATTTACGTCATCGGGCAAATCCTGGATGACGGGACTGTCAAGGGCGGCACGGGCTGGGGCGCCGAATTTGCGAAGCTTTGTAATAAGCCGCTGTACGTCTTTGATCAAAATCGCGATGGCTGGCACCTCTGGACCGGCGATAACTGGGCTGCAGAGAGGTCGCCGGTCATCACGCATCCTCATTTTGCGGGAACCGGGACACGCGACCTCCACGATAGCGGCCGCAAGGCGATCGATGAGTTGTTCACGCGTTCGTTCAGCTGAGTTTTTAAGCTGTGCGCAGGTTCAAGGCGCGGCGGCGCCGCCACGCCTCTCCAGGGCGGAGAGTTCACGCCACGTGTACCAGATCCGCTGAGAGACGGTCCAGTTCGACAGGATGGCCATGACCCAGAGCGCGGCGGCCATCCTGTCGCATAATGCGCCGATCACGAGCAGGACGATTCTTTCAGGTCTTTCCAGGAATCCGACTTTGCATGCCGGAATAAGCGATTCGGCGCGCGCCCGGGTGTAGCTGGTAAGAATGGAACCGATGAGGCAGAGGCCGGTGAGCCAGACGTACTGAAGGCGATTGATTCTGGCGAACCAGGCGATCAGTCCCAGCAGGAGCAGCACATCGGAATAACGATCGATCACCGAATCGAAAAAAGCCCCGAACTTTGTTACCCGCTTGGTGCGCCGCGCCACCTCTCCGTCGACGATGTCGAATATGCCTGCGAAGATCACGACCACGCCGCCCAACGGGAAGTATCCTTTATAGAAAAGGATCATCGCGACGATATTGATCAGCATCCCGATGAGCGTCAGGATATTCGGATGGACGCGAAGACTCGCCAGCAGGTTTACGATCGAATCGACAACGCGTTTGCCGCCGGCGCCGATGCGCCCCGTTATGGATCTGGGCTCTTCCACGCGGTTATTGACTGTCATGCATCGTGACAAAGCTCAGAATTTCGAATGTCCTCGTGCCTGACGGGATTTTTACTTCAACAGTTTCGCCTTCACGCTTGTTCAAAAGGCTTCTTCCTATGGGCGAAGTGGTCGAGATCAATCCTGCCGGCGCATTCGCATCTTCGCTGGTTACCAGCTTGTACGTTACTTCCTCATTCTTGTCGACGTCGAGCAGGACGACTTTGGATCCGAGATTGATCCTGTCGCGCGGGATTTTATCGAAATTGATCATCGAGAGGTCCGCTGCCCTCTGTTTGAGCTGTCCCAGACGGACCCGCACGAAATCCTGCCGTTCACGCGCCGCCTGGTAATCGGCGTTCTCGCTCAGATCTCCGAGGGCGGCCGCCGTTTTGAGCGCCCTCGGTAATTCTTCGCGCAGTTCTTTTTCGAGAGTTTGAATTTCTTCTTCGAGTTTCTTTCTAATTTCTGAACTCATTGGGCTTCCTAGAACAGTTTGAAATTGATCGTTAAGAACTTCTTTGGATTCTGTCTGAAATCATAAATCAATTTCTGGATCTCCGATGTCGTCTCGTTCAGGCTGTTGAAAAGAGCGGGGTCCCGGATGAACTTCCCGGCGCTGCCCTCTCCATTCTGGACGGAGTCGACCAGAGTATTAAGTTTGGTTACGCCATTCCTGAAATCGGTGTACAGCGTATCGTCTTTCATCAGCTTACCCAGTGTGCCCTCGCCGCGGTCGATCCGCTCGGTGATGCTTTGGACCTTGGCTGTCAGATCGTCGATGTGGTTGTAAAGCGCTGGATCGTTTACAAATTTCCCGGCGCTGCCGTTCCCGCTTTCGATTTTTTTCACAAGAACGTCCATGCGGTCGCTCATCTCCATAAATTTCGTATACAGCGCGTCATCGGATATCAGCCGGCCCATGGTTCCGGGACCGGTGCGCGCATCGTGGACCAGCGTATTCGCCTCCTTTATGAGGTCATTGGTCCTATCGAAGACGGCGGTGTTGGTCAGGAATTGGCCTAAAGTGCCTTCGCCCTGGTCCACGCGATCGGCGATCTTCTTAAAGTCTTCGCTGAGCACCTGCAGGTTGGCAATAAAATCGTTGGTTCCCTGAACGATCTTCCGGATATCGCCTTCCTCGGTTCCCTGGATATAGCCCCCATCCGCAATCACCGTTCCGGCTTCGGTTCCGCGTGTGATGTCGACTTTGCTGTCGCCGAGCAAGCCGATCGTCGAAATCGAGACCTTGGAGTCGGTGCGAATAATATTCTTAAACTTCGCTTCAAGCTTCATTACGGCTGCGACCGCTTTGTTCGGATCGGGTTCCGGGGAAATCTCGACCTTGTCGACATTGCCAATAGTCACGCCCTCCAGCGACACTTCCGCCCCGGCCCGAAGATTGTTGGCGTTCTGGAAATAGGCGATCACCGTGTATTTGGGTACGAAAAATCCGGACTGACCGCTGACGTAGAAAATGGCCAGCGCGAGGAGGGCGAAACTGGTAACAACGAGTATGCCCACTCGCAATTCAGTCCAGGCAAGGGATCGGCGTTGCGCCATGTTTTTCTCCTCTCACTTCAGAAAGCGTTTGATGTAGTCATCCTCGGATTTGCGCAGCACTTCATCGGGACCTTCGAAGACAATTTTCCCGTCCCGAAGCAGAAGAAACCTGGTGTTCGCAATGCAAAGAAACCCGCCTTCGGTCTGAAAATGGGTTTGTCCGTCTCCGTTCGTAGCGTACTCCGTGGAAAGTGTAAACGCATCGCGCATACGGTGGGTGACGAATACGCCGGTCACTTGCTTGGTGTCCCGCAGGGCGATAATGAGCTCATTGATCCTCTTTGACGTTATAGGATCGAGGCCGGCGGTCGGTTCGTCGTAAAGCATGATGCCCGGTTCACCGATCAGGGCACGGGCCAGAGCCACCCGCCGTTTCATTCCTCCGGAGAGTTCGCTGGGCATCTTGTCGATCGCCGCTTCGAGGCCGACAAAACCGAGAACCTCGCGGACCTTCGCCTCGATCTCGCTTTCATCGGCGTTCACCTCGTACAGCCGGTAGGCCACGTTCTCGCGTACCGTCAGGGAGTCGAAGAGCGCCGACTCCTGAAAAACCATTCCGATCTTCTGGCGGATACTCATCAGATCGCGCTCGTCCATTCGTGAGATATCTTGCCCCTCGATCAGGATTGCACCTTCATCGGGTTTATCGATGCCGATGATCAATTTGAGAATCGTGGATTTCCCCGATCCGCTGGCGCCGATGATGATTTTGGTCTCACCCTTAAAGATCCGGAACGACACTCCGTTCAGAACCGGCTTATCGCCGGCATAAAACTTGACGACGTCACGCATCTCGAGCACGGGTTGCATCACGTATAAGCCAGAATCAAGCGAGTCAGGAAAAAATCGAAAATCAGGATCAGTACCGAGGATGCGACCACTGCCTGAGTCGTTGACCGACCGACGCCTTGCGTTCCTCCATAGGTTCGCAGCCCGCAATGGCAGCTGACCGATGCAAGAAGGGCGCCGAATACGAGGGGTTTAATCAGGCCGCCGAAGACGTCCACGTAGTTGAGGGAATCCCATGCCCGGCTCAGATAAAGAATGGGAGTGATGTGCAGCACGGACAGAGCGACGGCCAGGCCCCCGATGATCCCGAGGGAATCCGCAACAATGGTCAGTACCGGCATCATTGCAATCGTTGCCAGAATTCGCGGGACCACCAGTTTTTTGATCGGATCCGTTCCAAGCGCGCGCATGGCATTGATTTGCTCGGTAACCAGCATCGAACCCAGTTCCGACGCCATTCCCGATCCCACGCGGCCTGCAACCATAAGCGCGGCGAGCACCGGTCCCAGTTCTCGCACCAAAGACACCGATACTAATCCGCCGGTCAGACTTGTTCCTCCGAACCGGGAGAGTTCTTTGGAGGATTGAAGGGTCAAAACCGCGCCGGTAAAAAAGCCTGTAAGCATGACGACCATGAGCGATCCGACGCCGATGAGGTCCATCTGCATAAGGATGTCGCGCACGTAGAACGGCCGGCGGAACATGGAAACGAAAGCCTTGCCGGCCAGGAAGGACAGATCCTGCACTTCCTTGATGGCAGCTTTCGGCGATACAGGCATCGTGGCCATCGTAACGGAAAATTCGGCTATACTCAACGTATGCTGAGCTTTAGAACGGCCGGGGAGTCTCATGGCCAGGCCCTCATCGCCCTCGTGGAGGGCCTTCCAGCGCACCTTCCCGTTGATTTCGGCTTCATTGATCATGAGCTGAAACGGAGGCAGGGAGGCTACGGGCGAGGCGGGCGGATGAAGATCGAAAAGGACCAGGTTCGTTTTCTCTCAGGAGTGCGGCACGGAAAGACCATAGGCAGCCCGATATCCATGATGATCGAAAACCGGGATTGGCCGAATTGGGAAGAAATCATGTCGCCCCGCGAAGTGTCCGGTGATGCCGCGACCAAAAGAACAGTGACGCGGCCTCGACCGGGCCATACCGACCTTGCCGGTTCTCTGAAATTCAACCATACAGACGCGCGAAACATCCTGGAGCGTTCGAGCGCGAGGGAGACTGCCGCACGGGTTGCATGTGGCGGGCTGGCAAAGGTCTTCCTCCGTCATTTTGGAATCGAGATTCTCAGCCACACGACTGCTATCGGCAATGCGCGGGTTCCGGACGACTTTACGGTTTCGTGGGATCAGCTCGAAGCCATCCGCGACGATGAGGTTGTCCACTGCGTGATTCCGGAACTCGCACAAGAGATGGTCCGCGAGATCGAAAAGGCGCAGAAGGACGGCGATACGATCGGCGGAACATTTGAGGTCATTGCCCGGGGCGTCCCGCTTGGGCTCGGTTCCCATACCGGGTGGGACACTCGCATCGACGGCAAGCTGGCTCAGGCCATGATGTGCGTCAATGCCGTCAAGGCTGTCGAAATAGGCGATGGAGTGAAGGTGGCATACAGCCGCGGTTCACAGGCACACGATGAGATCGCCTATGACACCGCTCAACGGCGGTTTTCCCATCTGACCAATCGCGCCGGCGGCATCGAGGGTGGAATCACCAACGGCGAAGAGGTTCGCGTGGTCGGCTATCTCAAGCCGATACCGACGTTGAAAAAAGCGCTCCGCTCCGTCGACATGATCTCCAAGGAACCGTTTCTCGCCCAGCATGAGAGGTCCGACACCTGTACCGTCCCGGCTGCCGGAGTGATCGGCGAAACCATGGTTGCCCTGGTTCTGGCCACTGCCTTCCTGGAAAAATTCGGAGGCGACTCCATCCTGGAAACCCAGCGAAATTATGAGGGTTACCTCGAACAACTGCGGAGTTACTGAACGTCCGCATGCGATAATGTAACCGTATGATTCGTGCTATTGAGCTCTGGGGATCGGAGGTGTTGGATAAGCCGTCGGATCCCGTCACCAACATCACCGGCGAAGAAGTGAAGCTGGTTCAAGACATGATCGAGACCATGTACAAGGCGCCCGGCGTGGGACTTGCCGCGCCGCAGATCGGGATCTCCAAACGCATCATGGTTACGGATACGAGCAGCGGTGAGAAGAAGGACAGCCTGATCACGCTCGTCAATCCAGAGATCGTGGAGACGGATGGAGAACAATGCGAAGAGGAAGGCTGCCTCAGCATCCCGGGGTTCTCCGCCACTGTGGTGCGCCCCAAAAAAGTGGTTCTCCGGGGCGTCGATCTGGACGGACGGGAAGTCCACATCGAGGGTTCCGATCTGCTTGCCCGCGCCTTCTGCCATGAGATGGATCACCTCGACGGCAAGTTCTTTCTCGATCACCTGAGTTTCATCAAGCGGGACATGATCAAACGGCGTATCAAGAAACTCATACGCCAGGGCAAGTGGGAATAAGACTCACCTTTATGGGCACCGCGGTCTTCGCGTTGCCGTCCCTGAGCTACCTGTTCGAAAAAGGCTATGAAATAAGCGGCGTCATCACGCAGCCGGACAAGCCGGGCGGACGCGGACAGTCCATGCAGGCGTCTCCAGCTAAAAAGCGGGCTTACGAATTAAAGCTGCCGGTTTACCAGCCGTCCTCACTGAGGTCGGAAGAGGCGCGGCTGTTGATCGAAGCGCTTGCGCCGGAGATCGTCGTCGTTGTCGCTTATGGCAAGATTCTCCCGCCGTGGCTCCTGCAGTCACCGCGGCTCGGCTGCATCAATCTTCACGGTTCGCTGC
>DASXLG010000309.1 GCA_036496425.1 Terriglobia bacterium
GACGAACGCAAGCAACCACCAATGGACAAGCGGTCGAAGGCGTTCTGATGAAGTTCATGATGGATACAAACATTTGTATCCATCTGATCAAACATCGTCCCCAAAATCTACTTAACAGGTTTGAGCGCACTCCAGTTGATCATGCAGGAATCTCATCCGTAACACTCGCAGAACTGGAGTATGGCGCCGCAAAAAGCAGCCGCCGGCAGACGAATCGTGAGGCACTGCGGCAGTTTACCTCCCCACTCACCATTGTTGCTTTCGATCAACCAGCCTCAGCTGCGTACGGCAGAATTCGAGCTTTTCTGGAAAACAAGGGCCAAACCATCGGCTCGTTGGACATGTTGATCGCTGCACATGCTTTAAGCCTGAACGTGATACTCATTACTAATAATCAAGCCGAGTTCAAACGAGTGCCGGGGCTCAAAACACAGAACTGGCTCTGACAGCGGATACTTTGGCGCGTTCGAGGCAAAGTGATCCGTATCGATGATCCCTTTATGGTTTTTGCGTCGGACGCATGATGATTTCGCTGATGAAGCTGTTGGGCTCCTGCGTGACGATCATTGCGACAGCGTGAGCGACGTCTTCGGGACGAAGCATACGATCTCTGGCCTTGCCGGATACATCGCCGGGTGAAAAGCGCGTATCTGTGGAGCCGGGGCAGATAACCGAAACGCGAATGCCGGATTGCCTCACCTCTTCGGCCAGCGATTCCGTGAACCCCACGACTCCGAACTTCGATGCGCAGTAGACCGCTCGATTCGCCGAACCCACTTTTCCGGCAATGGAGGCTATGTTCACAATGTGGCCCCGCTTGCGTTCGATCATGGAGGGAAGTACGAAACGGCAGCTTAAAAAGATCCCTCTTAAATTCGTTTCGATGAGAGTTTCAAAATCTTCGTCCTTGAAATCAACTACAGGGCCGAAGATTCCTAATCCCGCGGCGTTCACCAATATGTCCGTCGGGCCAACAGATGCCGCAGCCTGTTCGAAAAGGCGTTGCAGTTCTTCCCTTTTTCGAACGTCGGTGGGAATCACGCTCGCCCCGGGTCCGACGACCCTGCCCGTTTCTTCCAACTCCGCCCGGCTTCGCGACGCGAGAATCACTTTCGCTCCGCGCCTGGCCAATTCTATAGCGATCGCGCGGCCGATGCCGCGGCCTGCACCTGTTACGACCGCAACCTGGTTCTCTATCGATCTCACCTTACGCCTACTTCCTGTTCCTTGTACTGCAGTTGATAGAGTTTGTAATAAATCCCCCGCTGGGCAAGCAACTCCTGATGGGTTCCCATTTCACGCACACGGCCTTTGTGCATGACGATGATTTTGTCACAGCGCTGAATCGTTGAAAGACGATGCGCGATAATGATCGATGTCCGGTTTTCCATCAGGCGGTCGATCGCTTTCCGGATCTGCAACTCCGTTTCAGTGTCGACGCTCGATGTCGCCTCGTCGAGGACAAGGATTTGCGGATCATGCGCCAGCGCGCGCGCAAATGCCAGGAGCTGGCGCTGGCCGGAGGAAAGCGTCGTGCCGCGTTCGTTCACCGGATGATCCAGTCCTGCCGGCAGCATCCGAAGGAATGGACTGAGGTTGACATCCTCCACCGCGGCTTCAACGCGAGCCCGTGGTATCGGCGAACCGAGCCGGATATTCGATTCCAGGGTTCCGGAAAACAAAAAGACGTCCTGAAGCACCACCGCAAACGAGCGGCGCAGGTATTCCAGATCCAGCTTCGCGATGTTGATGCCATCCAGCAGGATTTCGCCTTTTTGAATATCGTAGAACCGCGTCAGCAGACTGGTCGTGGTTGTCTTGCCGGCGCCCGTGTGCCCGACAATGGCGACCGACTCGCCGCGATTCACGCGGAAGGACACATCGCGCAGAATCCAATCTTCAGCGTTGTAGGCAAACCAGACATTTCGAAATTCGATGTCCCCGTGAGCCGGATGCGCGGGCCGGATGGCATCTGGCGGATTCAACACCGTAGCCGGCGTATCGATCAGCTTGAACAACCTTTCGGAACTCGCCATCGCCGACTGCAGAATGTTGTACTTCTCGCTCATATCCGCGATCGGCTGGAAGAAACGGTTTGAATATTGTGTAAACGCGACCAGCCCACCAAACGTAAGCAACCCTTGTATGACTTTGCCGCCGCCATACCAGATGATCAGAGCGATGGCGATGGAGCTCAGAAGTTCGATTGCCGGATAGAACCAGGCGTATGCCAGGATTCCGTCCAGGTTTGCCGCGAGATGCTCCTCATTGATGGCGTCGAATTTATCGAAGCTTCTTTTCTCCCTGTTGTAAAGCTGCACCACAGCCATGCCCGTAATGTGTTCCTGCAGGAAGGCGTTGATCTTTGCGATCGCGATGCGCACCCGCCGATAGGAATCGCGCGCCTTTATCCTGAAGATCGCAGTTGTCAGGAATATGAGGGGGACGACGGACATGGTGACAAGGCCAAGCTGCCAGTTGAGAACCATGATCGCGGCAAGAATCCCCAACAGCGTGAAGATGTCGCCGAAAATCGAGACGATGCCGGCGGAAAACATTTCGTTGAGGACGTCGACATCCGTTACGACCCGGGTGATCAGCCGCCCGACCGGATTCCTGTCGTAGAACGACACCGGCAGCGTGTGCAGATGCCGGAAGGTCTCCATCCGCATGTCGTACATGATCTTCTGGCCGGTGTTCTGAAGAACGTAGGTCTCCGCCGTGGAACAGACGAAGCGGACCAGGAGTAACACAATGTAAACGGCAGCGATCACGGCCAGACCGCGCATATTTCCTGCCGTGATGTACCTGTCGATGGAAATCTTTGTCAGCCACGGAAAGGTGACTTCCAGGCCCGACTCCAGAAGAATCAGGACCAGCGCAACCGCGACATACTTTTTGTATGGCCGGAGGTAGCCCACCAGGCGGCGCATCAGCCTGGAATCGTATGCCTTACCGAGTACTTCTTCTTCCTGCATTTAGTCGCTGACCGCCAGTTCCTCTTCCAGCAATTGCCGCCGGTACAGTTCCGCATAGTAACCTTCCGCGGTCAGCAGTTCGGCATGCGTACCGCGTTCGACGATCTGTCCTTCATTGAGAACAACGATCTCATCGGCATCTCTCACAGTCGACACACGATGGCTGATCAGGATCGACGTGCGATTCTGCATGACACCTTTCAGCTCCCGCAGGATCTGCTCCTCCGTGTAGGTGTCTACACTCGACAGAGCATCATCTAATATCAGGATTCGGGGATCCCGGAGCACCGCGCGGGAGATCGCAGTTCGCTGCTTCTGCCCGCCCGAAAGAGTGATGCCCCTTTCACCAACCATTGTTTCGAACTTATCGGGAAAACTCTCCACGTCCGCTTCGATATTCGAAACCCGGGCGGCGTGGAGAATCTGCGAGTCGGCAGCCGACTCGACTCCGAATGCGATGTTCTCCCGGATTGTTTCTCCAAACAGGAACGTGTCCTGCGGGATGAATCCGATCGCGCTGCGAAGCGCTGAAAGCGGAATACGCTCAATCGGAACGCCGTCGATGAACAAGGAATTCATGGGAGCGTTGTACAGACGCGGTATAAGTTGGACCAATGAAGTCTTTCCCGATCCGGTAGCGCCGACTATCGCCACGGTCCGGCCTTTTGGAATTCGCAGCGAGATATTTCGCAGGGTCGGCGTCCCATCGTAAGAAAAACTCAGGTTGCGAAACTCAATCTCACCGGAAACTTCAAATTCGGCTGCGACAGGCGATTCGTTCCGGACATCGGGAATGGTCTCCAGAATGTAATTCAGGCGTTCCATCGACGCCCGTCCGCGCTCCAGCAGATTGACAACCCAGCCGAGCGCAATCATCGGCCAGCTCAGCCTCCCGAGGTACATGGTAAACGCCACGAAATCTCCGAGCGAAATCGCGTTCTGGATGACCTGACGGCCGCCAAACCAGATGACGATAACGACCGCCGTGCCGATCATCAGTTCCATCGTGGGATAGAACACACTCTGAAAACGGATGAGTTCCTGATTTTTCGAAACCAGGGACCGGTTTATCCCTTCGAATTCCCCGATCTCATGCGTCTCCTGCGAGAATGCCTTGACGACGCGGATCCCTGCCATGCTCTCCTGGACGCGCGCGCTCAAGTCCGCAAGTTTCGCCTGCGATTCCTCCGTCAGATCGTGAATCTTCTTTCCGAAGTAGCGAACGCTGAGCGACACGAAAGGCAACGGAAGCAACGCCAGCAACGTCAGCTGCCAGTTGATCCGCAGCATGAACAGGATCGCCACAACGGCGACAACGATCGTGTTGGCGGTGTACATGATGCCCGGTCCGAACAGCATCCGGACATTGCTCAGATCGTTGGTGGCGCGCGACATCAGGTCGCCCGTTTTGTTCCGCTGATAGAACGACATCGGCAGCGTTTCCAGGTGGCGGAAGATGTCGTTCCGCATCGCATACTCCACATCGCGGGACACGCCGATAATGAGATGCCGCATGAAGAAGCGGAAAACCCCTTCGCAGACCGCCAAAGCGACGACGAGAGCGGCCCAGTAAGTCAGCTTTTCGCGTGTGACAGAGTACTGGAGGCTGTCGACGGCATAGCCCAGAACCGTTGGCATTGCCAGCAGGAACAGGTTGGTCAGAAAGACACAAAGGAAGCCGGCGGCGAGCTTCCGCCGATGGGGCCTGAGATAAGCTCGTAGGCCCTTCAAAACACGCCACTTCGGAGAATCGAATAACGCCATCAGAATAGATATTAACCCGAAAACGTGGAAGAGCTACGCGGGCCGCTTCAGATCTGTTCTTTCAGGAAGACACATGCAGCGCCGAAAAGCCGCTGTTTGAATCCGCGATGGCGCCATTGTTGAAAGGCGACGCGGCGGCAGGATTGCGCGTCGTTTCGAAAAATAGCTTCCAGCTCTTCGGCCATTTTGCGATCGTAGGCGCAGACATTGCTTTCTTCATCGAGAGCGAAGGAACGTGTATCGAAGTTGGTGGTGCCGACGGTGATCCAGGAGGTGTCGACCACCATGGTTTTCTGGTGCAGCATCGTTTTGTTGTATTCATAGATCTCGATGCCGGCTTCGAGTAATTTCCCGTACAGATGGTTGCTGGCGTACCGGCTGATGCGCATATCGTTATGTGTGCCGGCAACCATGATCTTCACATCCACGCCCCGCTTTTTCGCTTCGACCAGGATCTGCACGCCGGAATCGTCGGGCACAAAGTAGGGATTCGAGATGTAGATGGTATGGCGGGCGGAAATAATGGAAAGGTAATACATGGTCCGGATGGCGGACGATCCGCTTTTCGGCGAGCTCAGCAGCATTTGAACGGCGATGCCGCCCGCATCGGGCAGGGACGGGAAGAAACCTTCGCCGTTGATCAGTTCGCCTGTCGTTTCGAGCCAGTTTTGCGCAAACCCGGTCTGAAGTTTCATCGCGCCGGGGCCCTCGACACGGATCATGATGTCGTGCCAGTGCCTGGGATCCTGCGCGTTTCCGGTCCACTGATCGGCAATACCGGCGCCGCCCGTAAACGCAATGCGTCCGTCGACGATAAGAGATTTCCTGTGATTGCGCTGATTGAAGTTGGCGAGTGTGCGCAGCCACATCCGGTTGTACCAGACCACTTCGCAGCAGCTGTCTTTGAATGTCTTGAGAATGTTCCTGCCGATGCTGGATGAACCGAACGCGTCCAGCAGAATCTTCACGGTCACGCCCGCGTGCCGCCTTTCCGCGAGCGCCGATGCAAAATGCCGTCCGATTTCGCTGTTCCAATAGATGTACGTTTCGATGGTGATGGTTTTCCGGGCGCCGGCGATGGCCTCCAGCATCGATGGATAGAATTCATCGCCGTCCGTCAGAATGGAGACTTTGTTGCCTGGAATCAGCGGAACGCCCGTGGCCCCCGTAACACTGGCAAGGAATTCATCGGAATCAATGGGATATTTCGAATCCAGGCCGTAGTGCGGCACGTGTTCGCGCGGAGCAACGAGATAAAAGAAGAAGCCGACACCCGCCAGCGCCGCCGCGGCATTACCGTGCTGCGCCGCCTCGACCATGACTGCAGCCACGACCCATAACCACCAGGACCAGAACAGCTTGCGTCCCCATCCAAGCCAGCCTGATTTGCCCTTTTCGTGACGCATACAGACCGAGACTCCGCTTCGAATGGATTCGGTGCACGCTTTAAGCCAATTGAGGGGCGCACCCGCAATTCCGCATTTCCTTTTTAGCGGCAATGAGCATCATCTATACTGGCGCCGTTTGAGTGCAGTTATCGGTTTTACAGCGGTTGGCACTTCCATTCCGGGAGAACGATTTATGGCGGAGAGCGGCGAAGCCGGAGGAAAAGCCAGCGATTTGTATCTTGGGGTGGTGGACCTTTTTGCCGTCATCCTGCCCGGTGCGATGTTCAGCGGCGTCGTGTGGAAGGTTCTGTCGATCCGCCACAAGGATCTTCTCGAAAGTCTGGCAGAGCCGGAAGTGGTTCCGACCTGGCTGGTGTTTCTCATCGTCTCTTATATCGTTGGACACTTTTTGTTTGCGCTGGGGTCGTGGCTCATGGATCCGCTGTATGACGGGTACTACAAGCGCAAATTCGAATTCGAGGTTAAAAAGGAACTGCCCTCGATGCGGCGGCGCGCAGACCGGCTTTTCAACGAGCTGCTTACGGCGGACCTCTACAGCGAAAACGACAATCGGCTGACATGGAGCGAATCCCTGATACGGCTGGGAAGCGCCTCTGCGAAAGGAGAGCTTGATCGGCTTGAAGCAGATTCGAAGTTTTTTCGCAGCCTGGCCGTAGTTGCGGTTCTCAGCCTGTTCGTGATGTTCTCTCCTCTGACGGGCTGGGTCGATTGGTGGCAGTGGCTGGTTGTCGCAGTGGTAGTTCTCATGTTCGCAACTCTGGTCCGCTTCATGCGAAAAGCGCGCAAGCAAAAGATCGACTTCGATGAAAGGGTCAAACTCAGACTTCCGAAGCACCCGCCCACCGGGCCTGCGCGTCATGACTTACTTCCGCGACTCCGATGGTCCGATGCCGAGTGGCTGGCGGCCGAAGCCTCCGAAAACAAGGAAAGCCAGGCGCTGTTCCGGCGAATAGCGATATTTTTCCCTGCGGCATGGACGTTGCTCGCTCTCCGACCTCGAAACACGGCTGTGCGCGATCCTCGATCCGCTCGCGAGGCGCGGCTCACTCAGCCGGCTTGCCGGCGCGGCACTGGTGTTATCGCTTGCCATCCTGATGGCGACGACGGCCGTGCTTCAGCTGACAACCCTGGCGCCGGCCGTCCTGCTTTCGGCAACGCCGGCTTCAATTGTTTTTCCTGCTCTGCCGGCCGAACCGGAAACGGCAGCCGTTTTAGCGCCGCCGCAGTTGACGGCATCGGCGTCGGTCAGCGGCGCTGTTTCCAGATTGGGATCCGGCGAGGCGCTGCCCGGCACTCGGGTGGAGCTGGTAAAGTCGCCAGGGGGAACGACGGCGGCCTACTCGACAACGACGGCCAATGACGGTTCCTTCGCATTTCCCGATGTGCAGCCGGGCGAATACCGGGTTCTCGCAACGCGCGAAGACGGTCTGCTTCCGGCGGAGTATGGACAGAAGGTGCCGAATGTTCGCGGGCTGCCGATCCTCGTACACACCGCGGACGCGGTCCGCGATATCCGGATCGGCATGGCGGCGCCCGGCGCGATCTCGGGCCGCATTTTTGATCGCGATGGAGAGCCGGTCGGGAATGCGAAGGTTCAAGCGCTCAAGACGACGTATTGGCAGGGACGGCGGGTCTTGACCATTGCCGAGTCCGTTCAGACCAATGATGTGGGCGAGTATCGTCTCTTCTGGCTGTCTCCGGGCCAGTATTACATCACAACAAAACCCACCGATATCGCTGCCAGATCGGCGTCGATGTTTATCCGGCCGCCGGGCGAAACCCCGTACCATGACGAAATGGGAGCGCCGGTCGTCAGCCGGCACGTTCTGGAGAACGGCGAAATACGTGAAGAAGTGTATCCGCGCGCCTATTATCCGGGCACAACCGATTTCAATGCGGCGCGAACGCTTGCGCTGAATGCCGGCGACAATCTCATGCGAATGGATGTCACCGTGGCCGTCCCGATCGCCGCCCACCATGTTCTCGGTACCGTCCTCGACGGAAGCACAGGACAGCCCGCTGCATCCGCTACGCTGCGCGCGATACCGCGCGATGGCGGTCCCAGCGTTGTGATTCCGAACGGCACCGCGAACGGGAATGGAGAATTCAACATTGCTGGTCTGGTTCCGGGTTCTTATGACTTGTTCGCATCGCTCGCAGCAAAGGCAGGTCAGCCGGGTGCACCCGGTGGAACGGCCGGACGCTTGCCGCTCCAGGTTGGCAGCCAGGATTTGAGGGGAATCTCTATTATCATTCCGCCCCCCTTCGATCTGCACGGCCGATTGATTGTCGACGGCAAGGCGGATCCCGACTTCGACGTCACGCGGCTGAAAGTTTATATCCAGCACGACCCGGAAGTGTTCGGCATGCCTTCGGTGCAGGTGCCGACGCGGCCCGGCGGGCTCGATCCAGACGCAACGCAGACGGATGGATCTTTTCTCATTTCAGGAATCGGACCGGGCGATTACAAGGTCAACGCAACCTACACCGGCGTGCGCGGCAACGGCCCGGCGCCGCCGGGTCTCCATCCCGGCACGTTTCTCAAATCGTTCCGCCATGGGAATACAGACGTTCTGAATGGGGGTTTGCATCTGAGCGGTAAACCGGATGGCCTTCTCGAAATCGTCATCGGCACGACCCAGGCGGAAATCAACGGTGCAGTTGTCAATGGCAAGAGCGAAGCGATCCCGAATGCGGTCGTCGTTCTTGTCCCGGATTTGCCGTTTCGCCGCCGCACGGATCTTTACAGGACCGCGGGTACTGACGCATCCGGCCGTTTCGCCATGAGAAGCATCGCTCCGGGCGGCTACACGCTGTTCGCGTTCGAGGATGTGCAGAACGGCTCGTGGTTCGATCCGGATTTTCTCAAGAATTTCGAATCTCGCGGAACGCGTGTCGAGATCAGCCAGACGAGCCAGGAAAACAGGCAATTGATCGTCATCGATGCGCAGAGGTGAATGATGCTGCTCCATGCCATGGTTCTCGCCGGTTTGCTGGCGCAAAATGGAACACAGGTCGAGGGATTCGTAAAACGCGCCGGGACGAATGAGCCGGTTCCGAGAGCGATCGTCGAGCTTCATCGCGATTCGGATGACTCGATCGAGTACACGGTTTCCTCCGGGGACGACGGCAAATATGCCGTGCGCAACGTCCGACCGGGCAAGTACCGGATCGTTGCCAACAAGGCCGGATATGTCCGCGCCGAATACGGCCAGCGCGCGCCGGGCAAGGGTGGAACAGCGCTCGAGTTCGCCGCCGGCCGCAATGTCGCGGGGCTCGATCTTGCGCTAACCGCGACCGCCGCGATCTCGGGCCGGATCTATGACGTGAACGGCCTGCCGGTCGTGAAAGCCACTGTCCGCGCGCTGAAGCCGTCATTTCAGAACGGGCAGCGTACATTCACTCCTGTGCAGGCGGCACTCACGAATGACCTTGGAGAATACCGTCTGTTCTGGCTGGCGCCCGGCCGTTACTTCGTCGGAGTGAATGCTCCGGATTGGCGGGGGCTGGGAGACCTGGTCCTTGTGAACTCCTCCGGATCCATTGCTTCAGGCGCGATGAACGGGCAGCGCTTCGGCACGCCCCTGGAAAATCCATTGGCGCCGGTCACGGTGCCGCGCGGGTTCGTGATGGCCGGTGGAACCTACATGCCGATCTATTATCCAAATACGGCCGATGAGCAGGCGGCTGAAGCCGTCAATCTGGCACCGGGAGCCAGCATCGAAGGCGTGGATATCCGGCTTGCTCCGGTGCGGACGAGGCGCGTGCGCGGAGTGGTGATCGACAGCGCAACGGGGCGTCCGTTCGTCAACCCAACGCCGGGCTATGCGAACTCCGTCCAGGCGGCGCCCAGAACGGACAGCAGCGCCCAGGATATTATCAATCCAACCACGGGCGCCTTCGAGATTCCGGTCGTTGCCGGACCTGCCGTGCTTTCTGTCGCGGGCTACACGCGTACTGGAAGCGTCCGGATTCCCGCCGGAGATACGGACCTGGATGGCGTGCAGATTGTCGTTTCGTCCGGTTTCCAGATACACGGTCAGATTCTGCTGGACGGCGTCAATCCTGCCGCGCGGGATCCCCGCATCGCCTCGCTTCGCGTGAGGCTCCGGGCCGCGCCCCAGGCGCACATGATCGAACCGCCGGCCACGAGCGGCGTGCCGTCAGCTACGGGCGAGTTCGCGATCCAGAACGTCACGACCGGCGATTACAGAATCGATGTGGCGCCGGTTTTGACCACTACCGGCAATCCGTCCATACCGGCGGCGCTGCAGAACGCGTATGTGAAGTCGATTCGAATCGGAAACGATGACATCTTAAGCGGCGGCTTTCAGGCCGATACGCAGCCGCCGGATAGTCCGATGGTGATCGTCGTGGGGCTGAATGCGGGTTCGATTTCCGGAACCGTTGTCGCGGAAAATCAGATGCCTGCACCCGATGCAACCGTCGTGCTCGTGCCGGACGGCGACAGAAGGCAGCGGCAGGATCTGTACCGGACAGGCACCAGCGACACCTCCGCACATTTCAAATTCGATCGGATTTCCCCGGGTTCCTACAAACTGTTCGCCTGGGACAATGTCGATAACGGCGTCTGGCTGGACCCTGCATTCATGAAGGCAAACGAAGACTCCGGAAAATCGATCGTTATCCGCGAAGGGTCACGAGAGGAAATACAGCTGTCCGTCAGAATCCCCTAGTAAATGAGGAGGGCGTAGAGCCGGCGGTTCCGTGTATACCCGGAGCCGCCGGCCCTTTTTATGGGGGCTGCGCGCTGTCGCGCTTGTGCTCCCGCTTTGGTTTACGCCGAGATGAACGTCATCGACGGGCTCCAATCCGTGTGACCCAGTTTACCCAGCGCACGGACCCGGAACTGGTAACTTCCGGCCGGCGTGAGGCCACTGATGGTCACCTTTATTGGAACTGGTCAACGTCATCAGGGTCCAGGGACCAAGGACGCCGCCCGTGCCTTCTTGCGCATAATGCACATCGTTGTCAATGGCGCGGATCTGACGCTCGACCTTCACAACGGCTTGTCCGCTGTTCGGGTCGCGCTCGATCGAAGTGAACTTCGCCGGAGCCAGCGGTTGCGGCGCGGTTTTGGTTTTAACAACCGCCGTGAAACCACTGGTGTTGAACGTCGCCGGATCGTTGTTACACGTGGCTTCGACGTAATGTCCAAGCAGCGTGTACACCCGGAGGACCTCCGCACGTTGTTTGTTTTTCGCACTGATGGCTTTATTACCTCCATCTTCGGCATCGACAATCAACGCACTGAAGCTGTCCAGATCCTGCCGGACTGTCGGCAGGGGAACCGGCGTGTTCGGGAAGGCCGGATTGCTCAACAAGCCGTTGTACCCCGTGTTACCCGCGTTCAGCACGTCGGTATCCGACACTCCATGAAAATTCAGCTTCGCCTTGATCTTCTGAATCACATTTTGAATAGTTGTCGTCATCGCTCTCACCTCCTTTCCCGATTCGAATATTTATTGAGGCTGCGCGCTATCGCGCTTGCCCTTCGGGCCGCGACAGTAAAAGAGGAGAGATATGCGGCCGTTGAATATCCCCCCTACTTGTATAACTCCGGAAACGGGTTAAACCTGACAGGCTTCCGAAAGATTTCTCAAATTTTCTTCAGGCGGAGCGTTTCTGGCGCTTCTGATCCTCCCGGATCAGCGCGCCGATGTAGTCGCTGACGCTGCTGTATCGCCCGGCGCCGATCTGATTGTCGGCAGACTCTTTGAGGTGCTCCGGCAGAGTGATGCTCAGGGTCTGCGAGTCGGCATTGCGCTGCTGCTCCGCGCGTTCCGCCTCAGTGAGGACGCTCTCGCCCTCCCCGGTCACCTTGAAAAGGAGAACGTAAGAGATTCTGCAGATTCAAGCCGCAGGCGGGGCCAGCGGAACCGCTTATAAAATCGCATTACGTAAACAGATGGGATTTAGCAAATGGTAGGAAAATGGTAGGAACTAAACAGGGGTCGGCGTCGATGGCGTGGTGGGTTTTCCGCGCATAGCGGCTGTTATGTAACTAGTGTAGCGTTGGCGGGGCTGCCCAAAAAAGAGTTGTCGGCTCGACGACACGCCAGGGGGTGTCATGCATTCAGAATTCGACAACTCCGCAAATACCTTACGCCGATTGTTGATCGCAACTACGAGAGCCTGTAAATTGGGAAAATGAGTTACCAAGACATCATAACGATCGAGGCCGACAAGCGAGGGGGGAAGCCGTGCATCCGGGGAATGCGCATAACGGTCTACGACGTCCTGGAGTACCTCGCTTCGGGCATGACTGAACAGCAGATTCTTGAGGACTTCCCTGAACTCACTGCAGGCGACATCCGCGCATGTCTTGAATTCGCGGCCGACCGCGAACGAAAGCTCGTGTCCATACCGCCCCAGTGAAGCTCCTTCTCGATCAAAATCTCAGTCATCGCTTGGTCAAAGCGCTGAATTTGGAGTTTCCCGAATCCAGCCACGTTCGCTATGCCGGACTGGAAAAGGCGCCGGATGGGCCAGTTTGGGAATACGCGAAAACGAACGGCTTTTTGATTGTTTCCAAAGACGCTGACTTTCATCAGCGTAGCTTTCTTTTTGGTCACCCACCGAAAGTCGTCTGGATTCGTCGCGGCAATTGCTCCACTGCCGCCATAGAGACAATCCTGCGCGAACATCGAGAAGATATTGAAAGGTTCGCGGAAACCGAGCAGGGCTCATTTCTCGCGTTGCTCTGAAATCGAGGTGAGCAAAACTCCATCAAACGCCATTCCCTTGCGCGACGTCTGACTGGGAACGGTTAATGCGGTGCCGGCTTAAATTCAATTCTAGGAACACACCTGGGTGCACACCTGAATTCCAGCATTCGAATTCCGGAATTCAGGTGTGCGCCCCCTTATTAGCTACTGGGTATTGCTTTCGATCCCGGCTGCCGGTGGACAAGATTCGATTTCCAGCCTGCGCTTCTTGTGGTGGCTTGACGTCAATTCTCCTTCCGCTTTTGAGCCGATTCAACAACGAGGACCTCGATTGGCGCTTTGAAGGATTCTGTCCATCAGGCAATGACGGTAGTCACGGTTCTGGATGCGGATGGCAAGGTGATTTTGGAAACGATGGTCGCGACCGAAGCGGCAGCGATCATCCGGCTGGTGCAAAGCCTGAGCGGGCCACTGCATGTGACCTTCGAAGAGACAACACAAGCGACATGGCTCCACGATGTGATCCGGCATTTTGTAACCGAGGTCGTGGTGTGCGACCCGCGGCGGAACAAGCTGCTGGCGGAAGGATCGAAAACCGACAAGGTGGATGCGCGGAAACTGGCCGATCTTCTGCGGACCGGGATGTTGCGTTCGGTGCATCACGGAAATGAGGCGACGCGGCAATTGAAGGAGTTGGTCCGAGCCTATGAAACGCTGTCGGGGGACACCCGGCGGACGATGACTCGGATCAAG
>DASXLG010000310.1 GCA_036496425.1 Terriglobia bacterium
CCGCATACGCTTGCCGTTCAGGATGCTGACGGCTTCCTGAATCCTGCCATCGTCCTTCAGTTCCACGTAACCGAAAGCGGGCGAGACTCCCGCCACCAGATCACGGACGATGCGGATCGACCGGGTCTCGATTCCACGCGATTCCACCCATTCCTGCAACTCATGGTCGGAGCAGTTGTAGGGAATATTCACGAAAAATAACTTGGACATCTTACTTGCCTCTATATTGCAAAGGTTAAGCGGCCTCGGCCCGTCGTGGGTTTGCTTTCCGGATCTTCCAATGCTGGAAGGGATAGACATGACCGCAGCGCGGGCAGTTCCATGCCCCTTTTTGAGGGTCAGCGTCATGGGCATGAACCATCTCCACAATCAGATGACAGTGCAGGCACATCGTCGGTTTACTGTAGACATACTCAGCTTGAACACTCTTTCGCACGAGCCGGCCTCCTTATAATTTGCTCTAGCTCTAGCAATTCGGCTGCCGACAGCCCGCCTCGCAAAATCAATAGAGTATTGGACGTAGCAGGTCCAGATCGGGTAGAAATTCCTATGCAGAGAGGTACAAAATGACCGACCTGGAATTCCTTTCCCGCAGGGTTTTGAAACTGGAGGCCCGGCTCCGCTGGATGACGAGGGCTGGAGTGTTCGGGGTCCTGATGGCCGCGGCCGCGGCGATCATGGCGAAACCCGCACAAACGCCCCAGGGCCTGGATCAACTGGACGTCTTACAGCAAATTCACAAGCAGCCGCCTTTAGCCCAACAGGACGCGAAGATTCCGGAAGCCGAAGTCCGTTCCGAGCACTTTGTGCTGGTAGATTCCAAGGGCAAGGATCGGGCTTCTCTCATCGCCGACAATGCCGGAACCGTTTTCCTGATCCTGTTCGACGCCGCAGGCAAGACGCGGGCAAATCTGTCCGTCGGAAATGAGGGGCCGAGCCTGGTGTTTTACGACAACGCGGGAAAACCGCGCACGATTATCGGGAGCACGACGCTGGTCGGCTCGCATGTGAATGAAAACGGGATTGCGGAGCTATCGCCGCCGTCGTCGATCGTGCTGTTTGATAAAGCTGGGAAATTGTTGTGGAGGGAGCCGTAGAATCTGAGCGATTTAGTGGCGTGGAGCAACATTCCCCTCCGTTTTCAAGGAGGGGTGGCCGAGCGATCAAACCGTTAGAACGCGAGGACGGGGTGGTTGGTAAAACGTCGCGAAGCCTCCTCATCTACGCTCGCGAAGCGCACCTTATTTTGTTGGAATTTACTAACCGCCCCGTCTGCGCCGTCAAGGAATGGGCACATCTATTGATGGCGCAGCCACCCCGCCTTGCAAAGGCGGGGAATGTCCAACTCCCAACTTTTTTGCAAAGCCGTCACCTCGTCAGGTGCCGGTACTTGATCCTGTGCGGCTGATCTGCAGCCGCGCCGAGGCGGGCGCGGCGATCCGTTTCGTAGTCGGAATAGTTCCCTTCAAACCAAACCACGCGGCTTTCGCCTTCGAACGCAAGGATGTGTGTCGCGACGCGGTCGAGAAACCAGCGATCGTGGCTGATGACGACGGCGCAGCCGGCGAAATTCTCCAGCGCTTCTTCGAGCGCGCGGAGCGTGTTGACATCGAGATCGTTGGTGGGCTCGTCGAGCAGGAGGACGTTGGCTCCCTCTTTGAGCATCTTCGCCAGATGGACGCGGTTCCGCTCGCCGCCCGATAGATTTCCGACCTTCTTCTGCTGATCGCTTCCGGAAAAATTGAAACGAGCGACGTAGGCGCGCGAATTCACTTCCCGCGAACCGAGCGCGATGTTGTCCAGACCGTCTGTGATTTCCTGCCACACGGTTTTGTCCGAATCCAGGACGTCACGGCTTTGATCCACATAAGCGAGCGTCACGGTCTCGCCGAGCCGTATCGAACCGGCATCGGATGTTTCCTGGCCGGTGATCAGCCGGAACAATGTCGTCTTTCCGGCTCCATTCGGACCGATGACTCCGACGATGCCGCCCGGAGGAAGGCGGAAATTCATATCCTCGAACAGCAGATTCTCGCCGTACGCCTTTTTCACCCCGGCCGCTTCGATAACGACCTGGCCCAGACGAGGGCCGGCGGGAATGAAGATCTCGAGATCCTGCGCGCGCTTCTCCGTCTCGTTGCTGAGGAGCGTTTCATAGGAGGTGATGCGCGCTTTTCCCTTGGCGTGACGTCCCTTGGGCGACATGTGAATCCAGTCGAGCTCACGCTGCAGAGTTTTCTGACGTTCGGTCTGCGCCTTCTCTTCCTGCTCCAGGCGCAATTTCTTCTGTTCCAGCCACGATGAGTAATTGCCCTGCCAGGGGATGCCATGGCCGCGATCGAGCTCGAGAATCCACCCCGCAACGTTGTCGAGGAAGTAGCGGTCGTGAGTGACGGCAATTACAGTGCCTTCGTATTGCTGGATGTGATGTTCCAGCCACGCGACGGATTCCGCATCCAGATGATTGGTCGGCTCATCCAGAAGCAGAATATCCGGCTTCTGCAGCAGCAGACGGCAAAGCGCGACGCGTCTCTTCTCGCCGCCGGACAGCACGTTGATCGTGGTTTCCGGCGGCGGGCAGCGCAGTGCGTCCATCGCCATTTCGAGGCGCGAATCCAGGTCCCAGGCCTGGGAGGCATCCAGCTTCTCCTGAACTTTGCCCTGGCGATCGAGCAACTCCGACATTTCATCGTCGGACATCGGTTCGGCGAATTTGCCGTTGATCTCGTCGTACTCACGCAGAAGATCGACAATCGGCTGGACGCCCTGTTCGACGATCTCCCGCACGGTTTTGGCGGGATCGAGCTGCGGCTCCTGCTCCAGATAACCGATGCTGAAACCGGGCGAGACCGTCGTTTTCCCCAGAAACTCCTGATCCACGCCGGACAGAACGCGCAGGAGCGAGCTCTTTCCGGAGCCGTTCAAGCCGATGACGCCGATCTTGGCTCCGTAAAAATACGAGAGATAGATGTCCTTAAGGACGGCTTTCTTATCGTAGTACTTGCTTACTCCAATCATGGAGTAAATGACTTTGTTTGGAACGGTGCTCATGAGGGCGGATTTGAACTATCTCGATTTGAAGCTGGCCAAGGCGTCTTCCTCGGACTCGTGCACGTCGAAGACGGAGTACAGCTTCGTAAACTGCAGGAGGTCGGTTACCTGCCGGCCGGGATTGGCCAGCTTGAGTTCGCCCCAGGCCTTGCGGTCTCTGCTTTCGCATTGAGGGCATGGATCCCAATTGCCTTCGTCATCTTTGAATACGGTCGCGCCGCACTTGGCGCAAGTCGTCTGGGTGACGGTACCGAGGGCCATGATCAGCTCGCCGAGACCGCTGCTGTCGACATAGGAAACGTCTTTCAAATTGAGCAGAATCTTGTTGTGCCCTTTCGCGACTTCATCACGGATCGTCTGGCGGAATGCGGTCAGAGCGTCGCCGGACGTGATCTTTCCGGCGAGATCCACAATGAACACCGCATCAGCCCTTCTGGTGGTGAGCTTGAAATCCATAAGCCGCCTATTCTAGCGCTTCTCGGGCACCCAATCGATAATCGCTTTAAGGATCGTATCGGGCTCGACTCTTTCCGCCTCGCCTTCGAAGTTCAAAATGATCCGGTGCCGGAGCGCCGGAAGCACAACATGCCGGATATCTTCGAAAGCGACCTCCGGCCGGCCGCTGAGCAGAGCCCGGACTTTGCCGCCGATCGCCAGCGCCTGCGCGCCGCGCGGGCTGGCGCCGTAGCGTAGAAATTTCTTCGTTTGCTCGTGCGCGAGCGCGGTGCTCGGCTGCGTTGCCATGACGATCCGGATGGCATAATCCTGCACCGCATCGGAAAGCGGAACGCCTAGCGCGGTGTCGCGCAACTGGAGGATTTTCTGCGCGTCCCACACGCGCTCCACAACCGGCTCTTCGAGATAGGTTGTGCGGTCCAGGATGGTGTGGATGTCGTCCACTGGCGGAAACTCCATCTTCAGTTTCAGGAAAAACCGGTCGAGCTGCGCTTCCGGCAGCGGATACGTCGCTTCGAGCTCGAGCGGATTCAAGGTCGCCAGGACGACGAACGGCTGGTCCAGTTTGTAGGTCTGTTTTCCGACGGTGACCGTCTTCTCCTGCATCGCTTCGAGCAGCGCGGACTGCGTCTTGGGCGTCGCCCTGTTGATCTCGTCGGCCAGGATGATGTTTGAGAAAATCGGCCCGGGCTGGAAATCGAGGAATTTGTCGCCGGCTTCGTTTTCCTGAACGACGTTGGTGCCGACGATGTCCGCCGGCATCAGATCGGGAGTGAACTGGATTCGCGACGATCGCAGATGCAGCGCATCACTCAGCGTCTGGACGAGCTTGGTTTTGCCCAGACCGGGAACGCCTTCGAGCAGAACGTGTCCCTTGCCGAGAATCGCCATCAGGATGTCGTCGATAATGTCGGAGTATCCGACGATGACCTTCGAAATCTCCCGATGAACGCGCTGGAACTCGCTCTTGAAGGAGTCCGCCGAAAGTACATCAGATACCGGGTTCGCCATTTACCTCTCCTGGACCGACCACGTTATCGCAAGCACGGCGGAGGCGTAAACTGGAATCGTGATCATCTTCGGACATCGCGGCGCGCCGGGATATCCAAGGCGGGCTGAAAACACCATCGGTTCTTTCACCAGGGCGCTGCAATTCGGGGCGACGGGTCTCGAATTCGACGTCCGGCGGTGCAGCGATGGGCAAATCGTTGTCATCCATGACGACACGGTGGACCGCACAACGGACGGCTGCGGCCGCGTTGCCGAACTCACTTATGAACAATTGCTTCGATTCGACGCCGGCGGGGGTGAACCGATTCCTTTGCTTTCCACTGTCCTCGATCAATTCGGCTCAAAATGTCTTTTGAACATCGAATTAAAGGACAGCGGAATCGCCGGAGACATCAAAGAAATGGTCCTGGAAAGACGGCTGGAACGGCAGGTCATCGTTTCCTGCTTCGACTGGAACGAACTGAAGCCGCTGATCCCGGCGGTTCCGATTGCTTTGCTGTCCTCCCGGCTGGAAGGGCTCCTCTCGAGTGCTGTCGAGCTTCATGCCGCCGCCATTCATCCCCGGCGCGATCTTGTCACACGTTCGCTTATGGAGTGCACGAGAGAGCAAAAGCTTGCCGTCCATGCCTGGACGGTGAATGATCCATCCGAAATTTCTTATTTCCGTGGCCTCGGAATCGAGGGAATCTTCACGGACTTCCCGGAGCGATGTTCGACGCCTGCATCATAGGCGGCGGCGGAGTCGCCGGCGCAGCCATAACCCGGGAACTCGCGCTTCAAGGCCTTAAGGTAATCGCCATTGAGAAACATGACGGCGCCTGCAGAGAAACTTCCGGGCTGAACAGCCGCGTCATCCATTCGGGATTTCATGAGATGCCGGGAACGCTGAAAGCCAACCTTGCCCGGGCAGGAAGCCATCTGATGATCGAGTATGCGAGAAAACACGGCATCCGGCTGCTCGAGAGCGGAATGCTGATCGCCGTTCCGCATGGCAGCATCCGCGCCGGACTGTGGAGGGAGGCCAGTTCGCTCTGGCATCTCTGGCGCCAGGGACGGCGGCAAGCAGTCCCGTTCCGGTTCATCCTGACGCCGTCCGGTATCCGGCGGATCGCACCGGTCGAAGCAATGGGCGGCATTTTCATTCCCGCGGTTTGTATTGTCGAGATCGAAGCGCTTGTCGAATCGGTGATATGCGAAGCGAAGGCGGCAGGCGCGGAGTTTCTGTTTGAAACCGAGGTCACAGGCATCACGGCGACAAACCGCGATCACATCCTGCAAACCACAGGGCCGGAGATACAGGCGCGCATCTTGATCAATTCAGCAGGGCTGCGGGCGCACGAGGTCTCGTTGATGGCGGGCGGCCCGAAGTATGAGATCGAGTTCATACGCGGGGATTACTACGAACTCGACGGCGGAACCGATCGTTGGGGAATCCGGACGCTGGTATATCCCGCGATGCCTCCTCATTCCCGATCCAAAGGCATTCATTTTGGACCGCGCACCGACGGCCGTCTGTATATTGGACCCAGCGCTACGCCCGCTTTTCGTGAGGCCCCGAAGGAAATGTTCGTCGATGCGGCGCGAAAATTCCTGCCGGATATCCGGGAAACCGATCTGCGCTGGGCATATTCGGGAATGCGGCCAAAGTGCGGAAAGGATTTCACGATCCGGCTGGAGCGATCGCAACCACCGCTGGTGAACCTGATCGGGATCGATTCGCCGGGCCTGTCCTCAAGTATGGCAATCGCCCGCCATGTCGCGGAAATTGTTCGCGCTGCGTGATCGCGGTATCAGACAACTGCGACAGCGGTCTTCGAGCGGGAGGAGATCATTTCCATCCGGATCAGTTTTCTCCGGACTTCCGCATCGTTCTCGCGGGTCATGCCGGAGAAGCGGACAGCAACATACCCCGGTTCCGTCCGGATAACCACTGCCTGGATCTCAAACAATGTGCCGCCGCTGTCCAGCCATACAGAAACCGAACTTCCCTCATCAAAACCAAACCGTGTGGAGGGAAACTGGAGAAGCGCCCCGTCCACGCTGAGGTCTGCGATATTTGCGGGAAGAGTCTGGAGGTTATGCCTGACCAGTGCAATCGATTCCCGATGTATTAGAGCCTGAATCCTTTTATGTTTCCGACGTTCAACCACTTCTGCCTCCGTGCCGTGTCAGACACCTTATCGGCAAAACCAGCCGAACCATTACCGGTACCGGGGCGGAGGACGAATTACGCCGACGCCGTTCGCGCTTTCCGGACAGCCTCGTCTTCGGCATGAACGATGGTGAAAACAGTATCGAGGCGGGTAATTTCGAGAAGCTTTTCGACGCGTTTTGTGGGACTCAAGATGGCGAGATGTCCTCCCTTGTTTCGAATGGAAGTCCACATTGAAACAAGTTGACCCAGGCCCGAGCTATCCACGTAGTCGACGCCGGCAAGGTTGACGACGAAATATTTTTTGCCGTCTAGAAGAAGACTGCCGGTCAGATCGCGCAGTGGCAGATCGAGGATCCACAATCTGCCGGCCAGATCAAGAATCACGACATCTTCAGCGCTGCGCTGGACGATTTTCAGTGGCATATGCGGATTCTAACCTCCCCGTCAAGGATTTCAGGCGCGGCCCGCGACCTCTCCGTTCTGCGTGTTGACGCGAACCCGTTCTCCATCCTTCATAAATAGCGGGACGCGCACTTCAAGGCCGGTCTCGAGCTTTGCTACTTTTGTGGCGCCGCCCGCGGCGGTGTCGCCGCGGAATCCGGGCTCCGTGGATGCAATCGCGAGTTCGACGTACTGGGGCAGCTGCATGGACACAGCCTGGCCGTTGTATTTGAAGATCTCGAGCACCAGACCTTCTTTCAGATAGTAGCGGTCGTCGCCGACGCTCTCCTCGCCAAGCGTAAATTGCTCGTAGCTCGACTGGTCCATGAAATGAAACCCGTCTCCGTCGTTATACAAAAACGAGACCGCCGCCAGCTCCACATCGGGCTCGGGAAACTTCTCGCTGGTGCGGAAACTTTTCTCCTGAACCGCCCCATTGAGCAGGTTTTTCAGCCGAGTCCTGACCATGGTGCTGGCTCCACGCGCGGTCGGCGTGGCGAAAAACACGTCGAGGACGTTATAGGGCTGTCCATCCACTTCGATCAGCATCTTCTTCTTTAATTCGTTCGCGCCAATAAGTGCCATATTTTTTATTTTACTGAGGTATGCCCTTTGTGTATAACGATCCTCGTTCAACGGATTTGAACACCGCACTCATGGAGGAAGCCGATGCCCACCCACACTAAGGAACCCGCCGGAACGCTCGTCGAGACCCTGATCATTCCATCGACCGGGTCGTCGATCACAACCTGTTGCCGTTGCGGCCGAACCTGGAATGTTGTCATGGAACGTGTCAAACCCGGAACCCCCGGCTGTCTGCGTTGCATATGCGATACCGAGCTGATCTCCTGGAGCGGTAGCGTGATTTTCAGCGCGTTTCCGGCCGAAACGAACTAGGTTCTAAAACGACTGCCCCCAGCGGTAGCCGACCCAGATCCCGGCAATACCCCCGACCAGAGACAGTAGAACTCCGGAGACGGAGATCGCATCTCCGCCCCAGAGCAGCGGCACCATGTTTCCGATCGTCGACCCCACGAATAGACCGATCCAGATAAACTTCTTCTGCATTTTCAAGTGGCCGCAGATGACGCGGATGACC
>DASXLG010000311.1 GCA_036496425.1 Terriglobia bacterium
CCGCGGTTGGGCAATACATAATGATTAAAATGAAGAGTTTGGCACTTATTTTTTTCCTGCTGGTGCCGGTCCTGTGGGCGCAGGAACAGGCCTACAAGCTCGATGTTCACGTGGATCTCACTGAGGTGCACGTCAATGTCACCGATGAGAAGGACCGTCCCGTCGGCAACCTGAAAAAGGACGATTTCCGGATTTTCGAGGACCGGACAGAGCAGAAAATCACCCTGTTCAAGCACGAAGATAGTCCGGTCAGCCTCGGATTAGTCATTGACAACAGCCGCAGCATGGAGCCCCGGAAGCAGCGGATGGATGAGGGAACCCTCTCATTTGTGCGTAAGAGCAATCCTGACGACGAGACTTTCATCATCCACTTCGATGACAGCGCCCGGCTCGACCGGGATTTTACCAGCAGCATCCCGCTCCTGGAAGACACTCTGGCAGGGGTCAAGCCTTACGGGCAAACGGCGATTTACGATGCGCTGCTCCTCGGCCTGGACCATATGGAAGCTGCGAAAAATACGAAGAAAGCGATACTTCTCTTCACCGATGGCGTGGACAATTCCAGCAAGCACACCCTGAGCGAAGCCGTCGACGCAACCAAACACGCCCACGTCGCCGTTTACACGGTCGGTCTGCTCAGCGCCTCGGGCGGCCAGAAAGCGGAAGATGCCCTGATACGGATCGCTGAAGCCAGCGGTGGCCGCGCCTATTTTCCTTTAACAGTGGATGAGGCGCGCGCCGACATGGAACACATTGCACGCGACCTCCGGGAGCAATACACGCTCGGATATCTGCCCACCAACCCGGCACGGAATGGCTCCTGGCGCTCGATCCGCATCGAAGTCGCCCCGCCGCCGGGCGTGCCGGCCACTGCCAGACTCACCGCCAATTATCGGCATGGATATTACGGGCCGGGAGAGGGTAACTAATTACATTGGATCAATGTAATTTAATTGACCTTGGTCAAAATTTCGGGCCCATTCGCGGTCACGGCGATCGTGTGCTCGAAATGCGCCGACGGCTTGCCGTCCGCGGTGATCACCGTCCAGCCGTCTTCAAGGACCTTCACCTTTTCCGTGCCCAGGTTGATCATCGGTTCGATCGCAAGCACGAGACCGGCTTTGATCTTCGGTCCTTTGCCGTTGTGGACGTAGTTCAATACCGGCGGATCCTCGTGAAGCGACCGGCCAATGCCGTGGCCGCAGAACTCCCGCACGATGCCGTAATTATTGGCATCCGCCAGTTGCTGCACGGCCGCCGAAACATCTGAAAGATAGTTGCCCGGCACGGCCTGTTCGATCGCGCGATAAAGGCACTGTTCCGTTATCTTGACGAGGCGGTCGATTTCCGGTGGAATCGCGCCGACCGGAACAGTCATCGCGGAATCGCCGTAATAACCGTCGTAGATGACGCCGAAGTCGAGGCCGACAATGTCTCCGTTCTTCAAAACCTTCTTTGGTGATGGAATACCGTGAACGACCTGATCGTTGACTGAAATGCAGAGGCTGGCCGGAAACCCGCGATAGCCCTTGAATGCCGGCTTCGCCTTCTTTTTATGAGTGAGGTCTTCCGCAATCTTGTCGATGTCCGCGGTCGTCGCGCCTTCGCGCACGTTTTCACGGAGCTCAAGCAGGATTTCGCCCACAATCCGGCTCGCGCCGCGCATAATTTCGATTTCTTTCGCGCTCTTCAGATGAATCATCAGTAAACATTCTAACAGGCTGCACGCTATAATCCCGGCATGAAACTCGAAGGTAAAAAAGTTCTTATCGTGATTCCTCATACTCAATTCAGGGACGAAGAGTTTCTCGAGCCCAAAAAGATTCTCGAGGACGAAGGCGCCAGGATTGTTATCGCTTCGACGTCGGTTCGGACCTGCCGCGGCATGAAAGGAACCGTCGCGCAATCGGAGATTGCCATCGCCGACGCCAAAGCAGACGACTATTCCGCCATCATCGTTTGCGGGGGATCATCCGTACCGGAGTTCTTCTGGAAGGATAAAAAGCTGCAGGAACTTGTCGCCGCCATGTCGGCCGCAGGAAAAATCGTCGCGGCGATCTGTCTTTCAACGGTTGTCCTTGCGAAAGCAAACCTGCTGAAAGGTCTCGAAGCGACCGTATATTTCCTGCCTCAGGCGATCGAAGCCCTCAAGGAAGCCGGCGCACACTACGTGAAAGAGACGCTGATCATCCATAAAAACATCATCCTGGCCGAAGGACCGCCGGATTCACAGCGGTTCGGGCAGGCGATCCGGAGCGCAATGCTGGGCTAGTGTATTTCGCAAAAAAACCTTAATTCAAATTGCATCATTTCGACGTTTCTTCATTGCTTCAATTGAAGAAATGAAGAAACTTGCGATGATGCAATGATCCAATATCTTTAATCACATTATTTACCGCGAACCCTTCTCTCCGGGCGGTTGTCTGTTATAGACATAGAGATGGAGGGCTGATCTATGTCGAAGTGGGCAAGAACCGTCCTGGTTGCGAACCTCATTCTGATTACTCTGGTTTTTATCGCTATTGCGCATGCGCAGCGGCCGCCGGAGCTGGATTCGACCGGCGCGGCATACATGCGGGTGAATATCAACCCGACGAATGTGCCTCCGATGGTCAATATCAACCCCGGGGGAAACGTCCCGCGAGTCGAGGTGATTCGAACGCCGGATATCCACATCGCTCCGACCGGATGCCAGAACGGGCAGAACTATGTGACGGGCATCGGGCGGTCCGTTTCGGGACCGCTCATGGTCAGTTATCTCCATTTGCCGCCCCAGCAGACCACAGTCACCTTGAACGACAGAAGCGGAAGCCACAGTATGAATCTGAGCCAGGCCGGACAGATCACCACCTCGATCTTCCTCGCGTCCGGTCAGAGTCTCGGGTTTGATTCCGATGTGATGTACTCGGGCTGCAGACCGGAATAAATAATTGGTTCTACAGAGTCGCGGCCAGCAGTTCCCTGGAATGGTCGGTAACCACCTGCTGCAGGTTGTTGCCGTGAGCGTCGATGGCCACCACGGCCGGAAAGTTCTTCACTTCCAGTTCCCAGACGGCCTCAGGACTGCCGAACTGCTCCAGCCGTACGCTGAGCACGCGCTGCACGCATTGGGCGTAGATCTGTGCGGCGCCGCCGATTCCGTGCAGGTACACGCAACCATGTTCCTGGCACGCCTTCTGCGTCTTTGGTCCCATGCCGCCTTTGCCGATAACGGCTTTCACGCCGAACCGTTTGATGATATCTGCCTGATAGGGCTCTTCGCGAATGGATGTGGTCGGACCTGCGGCGACCACGCGATATTCGTCACCGTTCTTGAGCACGACGGGGCCGCAGTGATAGATCACGCCGTTCCGGATGACGTCCAGTTCCCCGCCGTCGTGCAGGTACTTGTGAACCGCGTCGCGGCCGGTGAACACCACGCCATCGAGCAGGACGACATCTCCGACCTTGAGCTTTCGAACGTCGGCTTCGCTTAGCGGCGTCTGCAGTCGAACCACGTCGGCTGCGGGCAACGTCAATTCCGGCATCGGTTCTTCGTGCTGGAATTCATGAGGCGCCTGATACAGCCATTCGACGACATTTCCCGTTCCGTCGAGAACGACGCCGCGCCGCCGGTAGGCCCAGCACATGTAAGCAACTGAAACAAAAAACGACGCCGGCAGGCGGTTGAGCTTGCCGATTTTGCAGCATCCGACTGTGAACTTGCCGGAAAAACCCATGGGGCCGATGTCGAGCGTGTTGGCTTCCTTCATGACGCGCGCTTCCAGTTCGGCCAGCACTGGATCCGGGCTGGCGTCTTCCACCGTTCGCAAAAGCTGCCGCTTCGCAAAGTCATAACCCGATGCACGATCGCCACCGATCGCGACGCCGATGAACCCCGGTCCGCAGCCCTTTCCCTGCGCCTTCCAGATTGCATCCAGGATGCATGCCCGAACGCCTTCGAGATTCCGGTCCACGCGCTTGCCTTGAATTTCCATGGGCAGGCTGTATTGCGCGCTCATGTTCTCGCATCCGCCGCCTTTCAGAATGAGCCGGACATGAATGTTGGAATCGCGCGTCTGCTCCCAGTGAAAAACCGGGCTGCCGGGCCCGAGATTGTCGCCGCTGTTGGTGCCGTCAACGCTGTCCACAGAGTTCTGGCGCAGGTAACCCTTGGTGGTCGCTTGTTTAACAGCCTCGCAACAAAGTTCTTCAAGCTCGATCTGGTCGACGCCGCTCGGGGTTTCGAAGTAAAAGCCGATCGTCCCGGTATCCTGGCAGATGGGAAGCGATCTCGCCTTCGCCAGTCCGATGTTCTGCGCGACCAATTCCAGCGCAAAGTCGGCCTTCGATCCGGAAGCCTCAAGCTTGCGTTGGAGATTAATGACCGCCTCGACATCGGGCGGCAGGAACGCAGAGGTCCTGCGGATCAGTTCAAGAATATTGTTACGGAATAGTTCGCGATTCATACACACTCCGGTAAAGACAAAATGAATTTGTCAGTTTACCAGATCATTGGCAGCTGAGCAGTTTAGCCGCAGATGACGCGGATGACGCAGATAAGGGCCCCCATCTGCGGCATCCGCGTCATCTGCGGCTAAAACCTGCTCGGCTCCATCACTTATGAATCGACAGCGGACCGAACAGAGTGTTCTCTGCCGGCCCATTCGGGGCGCCGGCAGGGGGAACTGGCGGCGCCTCTGGCTGGAAGAACGGTGGCGGCGGTGGCGCCGCTACAGGTGGAAGCTGCAGCATCGGTGGCTGGTATCCGTCCGGACTGACGACCGGACCGAACGGTGTCGGAACAACAACCGGCTCTGGCGGCGCCAATTGCGGCTTCATCCTCTGAGTTTGAGGAAAGCCGGACGATTCGACCGACTCCGGTACATTGCTGTCGATCTCAACGGGCTCTGATTCGGCTCTGGGCTCTGAAATACCCCTTGCGGGTGCCGTCACAACAATCCCGCGGCCCTCCATAAGACCGTATCCAAACGGTTGTCCAGAGAACATTGTACGAACGGCATCACTGATACTGAGATCTGCGAAGTGGACCGTGATTTTATAGCCCGTCAATTCAGGAGGTACAGAAGACTGCATTCCCGTCGCCCGATCCCAAAGACCCAGGAATTCGCCTAAGGGAACGGCGTCGGCGTTGATCGAAACCTTTCCGTCCCGATTGATAATCTCCGGCCCGGATCCGAATGTGGTAGCCGTTAAGAGCAGAATTCCCGCGACGCTGAAGATCAGAATCCACTGCTTCATAACCTTCCCCACCTGATTCAATCTTACTCCTCTGAATTCGTGAATGCCGGGGGGTTCTGTGACCGCGGGCCAGTACGGTTCTTAACCCACTTTTTTGGGTAAAGTGCATCGACATCAGCCTCAATCCATCGCCCTCGACGGCTGGGAACTGATGGGGTTCGCCGGCGCCCTCGATGATGTAGAACAATTCAGCTTCGTTGCGCAACAACGGATGCGGTGCCGGGTGGGTGTAAAATGTGACGGCGTGCACACACTGACGTCTCGAAAGCCCAGGGTTCTCATCTTCATCGTCGCCTACAATGCCGAGCGAACGATTCAGCAGGTGCTTCGCCGCGTTCCTATCGAATTATCGGGTTATGACACCGAGATTCTCGTGATCGATGACTCTTCCAGCGACGCCACAGTGGAACAGGCCAGAGCGTTGGAACGGGAAAGTCATCTGCCCTTTCCACTGACTGTTCTGTTTAATCCCGTGAATCTCGGCTATGGCGGAAATCAGAAGGTCGGCTTTCTCTACGCGATTCGGAATGAATTTGATTTTGTGGCGCTGGTCCATGGGGACGGCCAGTACGCGCCCGAACGTTTACCTGACTTGTTGGAGCCTCTGATTAAAGGCGAAGCGGACGCGGTCTTCGGATCGCGCATGATAGGGAAATGGGATGCATTGCGCGGGGGAATGCCGGCGTACAAATTCATCGGCAACCGGATTCTGACCGGAATACAAAACCGGCTGCTTGGCAGTTCCCTCAGCGAGTTTCATTCCGGCTACAGGCTCTATTCTGTTAAAGCACTGGCAAGCGTGCCGTTTCAACTCAATGCAAATGAGTTTCACTTTGATACCGACATCATTATCCAATTCATGCGGGCCGGGCTGCGGATCAAGGAACTGCCTATTCCCACGTACTATGGCGATGAGGTCTGCTATGTAAACGGTTTCCGGTATGCGTGGGATGTCTGCGCCGCCAGTCTGGTCGCATATACCCAGGACCTGGGAATCTTCTACGAGCGCAAATTCGACGTGCGTCAGAGTCATGCGCGGTACGAATCCAAGCTGGCCTTTGACAGCTCCCATACGCTTGTCGTTGACCGCGTACCGCCAGACACGCGGGTCCTTGATCTGGGGTGCGCATCCGGTGTCGTCTCGAGCGCTCTTTTGACCAAGAATTGCCGCATTACGGCAATGGATGTGACCCCACTTCCGGGCCAGCCGCGTTTCGAACGGTTCATCAGGCACAATTTGAACGATCTGCCGCTACCGATCGATACAGCCGATTTCGACTACATCCTTCTGCTGGATGTCATCGAGCATCTCCAGTCTCCGGAGACGTTTGTTGCCGAGCTGCGGCGGCTGCGCACTGAGGGAAGGGCTACGCGTGTCATCGTAACAACGGGCAATATCGGGTTCCTTGTCACCAGGTTGATGCTGTTGCTCGGCGCATTCAACTATGGGGCCAGGGGCATTCTCGATCTCACGCACAGCCGGCTATTTACCTTTACGACCCTGCGGAGGCTTTTCGAACAGGCCGGTTACCGGATTGACGAGATTCGGGGGATTCCCGCCCCATTTCCGCTGGCGGTGGGCAACAAGATACTCGGGCGGCTCTTACTGAAGCTGAATCGCCTCCTGATTCACCTGTCGAAAGGGCTTTTTTCCTACCAGATTCTCATGGTTGTGGCTCCGTTACCATCGTCCGAGTGGCTGCTCAGTCAAGCCATTCAGACGCACGGCAGTGTCAACGTCCCTGTTCAACAGGGAGATTAGCCACAAAAAGCACAGCGCGGCTATGCCGCAACCAAACTTTTTTAGCCGCAGATGACGCGGATGACGCAGATGGGGGCGCATCATGAAGTTCGTTTTTGCGCCCCATCTGCGTGATCCGCGTCATCTGCGGCTAACTAATCTTTTCCATTGAATCCGCAACATTCTGGCCGTGGATGAGGCGTAGCGTTATGATGGTGCGGTCTACGAAGGTGTCATGGAAACTGTAGATCTGTCCATCATCATGCCGGTCTTCAACGAGCGCGAGACGGTCGCGGCCATCACCCGGCGTGTGCTCACCGAGGTGCCCCTCCAGCTGGAACTGATCATTGTCGATGACGGTTCAACGGATGGCAGCGCCGAAATCATCGACGCCCTGGCGCGAGAAGATGGACGCATCCAGGCGATTCATAAGCCCAACGGAGGCAAAACATCGGCGCTTAAGGCAGGTTTCGAGCGGAGCCGCGGAAACATCGTTATCATCCAGGACGCCGATCTTGAATACGATCCCGCAGAAGTCTTCCATGTGGTGCAGCCGATCATCGATAACCATGCCGACGTCGTTTACGGCTCCCGGTTCCTCGTTCGACGGGCGTCGCGTGTCCTCTACTTCTACCACTACCTGGCAAATCGCGTTCTGACTCTGCTGTCGAATTCCCTGACGAATCTCAACATGACCGACGTCGAAACCGGCTACAAGGCACTCCGGGGCGAAATCATCCGGAACATGATTATCGTGTCCAGCGGTTTCGGAATCGAAATCGAGATTACGGCGAAAATCGCAAAACTCGGAGTGGCGATCTACGAAGTACCGATCAGCTACTATGGCCGGACGTATGAACAGGGCAAAAAAATCGGATTGAAAGACGGGATACTTGCGCTGTGGTACATCTTGCGTTTCAATCTCTTCAGTACGCGAGACAGTTCATTCCGGGAGATTCCAAAACTGAATGGCACGAAATCCGGGGAGATCGGCAGAACGCCCTCAGGCAGCGCCTCCTCCGGCAAAGAGATACATCGAATGTCCAGGTAAAGACCTGACAACTGCCTGCAATCCCTGGGAATCCATCCACTAATCTAATGTTCAGCCGCACCGCTTATTGAAGTATGTGCGAGGGGACTCACCAGTTTCCGTTTTTCAAGGTTGT
>DASXLG010000312.1 GCA_036496425.1 Terriglobia bacterium
CGGGCGATGCTGAAATCGGCGCTGTTAGGTGGTGGAGCGGCCTTGGGTGGCCTTTTCGGAGGTTCGCTCGCAGAGGCCGCTCCCACGCGCAGGGAGCAAGAGGCACAAGAAAGAGCAGATCGCGCCACGCGCGGGATGCCGGCGCCGCACATTCAAGACGTGAGCGTGATTGAGGTTGGTGGCGGCGGCAACAATGACTCAACGATCGTGAAGGTTACGACCGATCAGGCGGGACTTCACGGCTACGGTTGCGCCACGGCTACATTTCCCGGAGGCCGCTCCAAACTTGTGAAGACAGCCGTGGAGCAGTATCTGAAACCTTTAGTGATGGGCAGAACAACTGATCGAATCGAGCAGATTTGGGAACTTTGCTACATGAGTTCTTACTATAAGAATGATGTGGTTCAGAACTGCGCTATTGGCGGCCTCTGCGACGCTCTGTGGGACATCAAAGGCCGGCAAGCGGCAATGCCCGTCTACCAGCTCGTTGGCGGAAAATGCCGCGATGCCGCGGAAATTTACCTGCACGTGTTCCTGGCCGCGCAGGACACGAACAAGAAGCTGATCGAAAGCTCCATGAAGCTCGTCAATCAAGGCTGCCGGGATTTGCTGATCGCGATGTTCATTCGAGACGGGGCCGTAAACAATCTGTATGGACAGCCGAAGTTCGACGACGGCTCCGTACCTTTCGATCGCGACAAGGAAACTCGCAGGATCCTATCGGCGTGCGAGACTTTCAGAAAAGAGATGCCGCCGGAAATCGGCTTGGGGATCGATGTACATTCGCTGCTCGATAGCGTACGTGCGGTCGAGTTCTGCAAGGATGTGGAACCGTTCAAATTGTTCTATTGCGAAGACCTGTTGCCGCCGGAAGAGTCCGGCCACTATAAGATCGTCCGGCAGATGTGCACGACGCCGCTAGCGATCGGCGAGCTTTGGAATAATGCGCATGAGTGGCAGCCGCTCGTCGAACAGCGGCTGATCGACTACATTCGCCATCATGTTTCTCATATCGGCGGGTTCACGGCCGCCCGAAAAGTCGCGGCCTTTGCAGCTAATTATGAGGTGAAATTCGCCTGGCACGGCGCCCCCAACTCCCCTGTGGGCCATATGACGAACCTTACGCTCGATCTGACCAACTCAAATTTCGGGATTCATGAGCACTTCGACTATACCGCGCTAGTCCGGGACATTTTTCAGGGCTGCCTTGAAGTGAAGGACGGCTACGCGTGGATCAGCGAAAAGCCCGGCTGGGGTATCGAGATTGACGAAGCGCTCGCCGCAAAACATCCCATCACCGACGAACGTCCCAATGAGATGCGCACACCCGATGGTTCCGTGATCAACGGCACGGGCTAGACCTGGTCCTCCCTGGAATTCTTCAAGGCTGCAAGCGCTGAAGTAGACTGACCCTCCGGCCGATAAGGTACTGGGAGATACCTGTACCTAAGTACAGGTCAGTAAATGGCCTGTACGACGGTACAGGCGTCGCAATGCGGCGGATTGGATGTTAGCTGATTCACCACGAGGGGCGAAGCCAGGGCCGCCGCCGCTCCGAATCGCATGCTACTCTCCCGAATACCGCGGTTCTAGTACCGCGGGCGCACAATCATGTCTTCCCGTCTCGGCGAAATTCTAGTCAAGGACAGTCTGATCTCTGGAGATCAGCTGAAGCAGGCGCTCGACTATCAGAAAAAGAATGGCGGCCGCCTGGGCACGTGCCTGGTGAAGATGGGGCTGGTAAGCGACGACGATATCACGGCGGTTCTCTCCCGGCAGTACGGCGTGCCGTCCATCAATCTGAAATTCTACGAAGTAGACCCGGCAGTGATCAAGCTGGTGCCGCAGGAGACTGCGGTCCGCTACCAGATTGTGCCGCTATCGCGCGTGGGGTCGACCTTGACGATCGCGATGACGGATCCGACGAACGTCTTCGCCATGGACGACATCAAGTTCATGACGGGATTTAACGTGGAGCCGGTGGTCGCCTCGGAGACGGCCATTAGCGACGCTATTCACAAGTTCTACGGCGACGTGGAAAGCGTCGAAGAACTTGACAAAGTAATGAAGGACCTGACGGCCGAGGACGCCGACGCTCTGGAACTCACGGGCGAAGAAGCGGAGATGGACTTGGCGTCGCTTTCAAAGGCCGCCGAGGAAGCTCCGATCATCAAGCTCTGCAATTTGATTCTGACAGACGCGGTAAAGCGCGGCGCCAGCGATATTCACGTGGAGCCCTACGAAAAGGAATACCGCGTACGTTTCCGCATCGATGGAATCCTGCAGAACGTGATGGCTCCGCCCATGAAGCTGAAAGATGCGATGACCAGCCGCATCAAGATCATGTCCAAACTGGACATCAGCGAAAAGCGGCTGCCGCAAGACGGCCGCATCATGATCAAGTACCTGAAAGACGGAAAGAAGAAGGAGCTGGACTTCCGCGTTTCAACGGTGCCAACGCTCTTCGGAGAAAAGATCGTTCTGCGGCTGCTGGACAAGGAAAACCTGCGACTAGATATGACCAAGCTCGGCTTCGAGCCGGAGGCGCTCACGAAATTCGAGCGGCAAATCCTGAAGCCGTACGGCATGGTTCTCGTCACCGGGCCCACCGGATCGGGCAAGACCAATACACTCTATTCATCGGTGGCGCGCTTGAACACGCCTGAAACGAACATCATGACGGCGGAGGATCCGGTCGAATTTCAGCTCCCAGGAATCAACCAGGTTCAAATGAAGGAGCAGATCGGGTTGAACTTTGCCTCGGCGCTGCGCGCATTCCTTCGGCAGGATCCCAACATCATTCTGGTAGGAGAGATTCGAGACTTCGAGACCGCTGAAATTGCCGTTAAGGCGGCGCTCACCGGCCATTTGGTCCTTTCGACGCTCCATACCAACGATGCGCCCTCGACGATCAGCCGCTTGATGAACATGGGAATTGAGCCGTTCCTGGTAGCTACGTCCGTGAACCTGATCTGCGCGCAACGGTTGGTACGCCGTATCTGCGTTCAATGCAAGGAACCTCTGCAACTGCAGGCGGAGGCGCTGACGGAGGCGGGTTATTCTCCCGAAGAGGCGGCGAAAATCACGGTACAACACGGCAAGGGATGCGCAACTTGCAACAACACTGGATATAAAGGCCGCGTGGGGCTCTATGAAGTGATGGAAATCAACGACGAATTGCGCGAATTGATTCTGGTGGGAGCGTCCGCGCTGGAACTGAAGAAAAAGGCGATGGAGCAGGGAATGATCACGTTGCGTCGGAGCGGTTTGCAAAAAGTTGCGTCGGGGCTGACGACGATGGAAGAAGTTCTTCGCGAGACCGTTTTGTAATCGGAGGAGAGAAATGGCCGGCATTACATTGAGCGAGCTTTTGAAGAAAATGATCGAGATGGCCGGGAGCGATTTGCATCTCTCGACCAACAGCGCGCCACGGGTGCGGGTACATGGAAAGCTTCGTCCCTTGGACATGCCGCCCCTCACGGCCGCGGATACGAAGGCGCTGGCCTACAGCGTGCTGACGGACGTGCAGAAGCACCGACTGGAAGAGAACTTGGAACTCGACTTCTCCTTCGGCTTGAAGAGCCTGGCGCGGTTCCGCGGCAACATTTTTCATCAGCGGGGCGCCGTGGCCGCCGTTTTCAGAACGATACCCTGGGAAATCAAGGGTTTTGACGCGCTCGGACTGCCGGCGATCGTGCGCACCCTGTGCGACAAGCCGCGCGGGCTGGTGCTGGTGACCGGCCCGACGGGCTCGGGAAAATCCACGACGCTCGCGGCGATGCTCGACAAGATCAACAATGAGCGCGACGAGCACATGATCACGATCGAGGATCCGATCGAGTTTCTTCACAACCACAAGAAATGCCTGGTGAATCAGCGCGAAGTACATTCGGACACGCA